>NZ_JBVJCT010000002.1:307242-325669 GCF_055588305.1 Streptomyces sp. NPDC042002
TGTCCCCCTCTTGCGCTTTGTTCCCTCCCTCGACTGTTCCCTCCCCCCCCTCCCCCCCCCCCCCCCCCCCCCCCCCCCCCCCCCCTCCATGTTCGGCGGGCGCAGTGGAACCGTGAGGACGCGGTCGGGGGACTCGCCGGGCCCTTTGGCCGAGCGGCTCAGGAACCCGCGCCGCCGAACACCTTCAGAATGCGTTCCGCCGCGAGCGTGGCCGTCAACCCGCCCTCCCGCACCTGGCGTTCGAGGTCGGGGGTGATGGCCCGTACGGCCCGATCGTTGTGCAGGCGGCCGAGGAGTTCGTCGCGGACCATCGTCCAGGTCCAGTCGACCTGCTGGTCACGGCGCTTGTCGGCGAGGCGGCCCGTCGAGTCGAGGAGCGTGCGGTGCTGCTCCAGGCGATCCCACACGGTGTCCAGACCGGCCGACTCACGGGCGCTGCAACTCAGCACCGGAGGCGTCCAGGCCGCGTCCCTGCCGTGCATCAGCCGCAGGGCGCCCGCCAGTTCACGTGCGGCGGACTGCGCGTCGCGCGCGTGCGGACCGTCCGCCTTGTTGACGGCGATCACGTCGGCCAGCTCCAGGACGCCCTTCTTGATGCCCTGCAACTGGTCACCGGTGCGCGCCAGCGTCAACAGCAGGAAGGAGTCGACCATGTTCGCGACCGCGGTCTCCGACTGGCCCACCCCGACCGTCTCCACCAGCACCACGTCGTAGCCGGCCGCTTCCATCACCACGATCGACTCGCGGGTCGCCTTGGCCACCCCGCCGAGCGTTCCGGCGGTGGGGGAGGGGCGGATGAAGGCGGCCGGGTCGACGGCGAGGCGCTCCATCCGGGTCTTGTCACCCAGGATCGAGCCGCCCGTACGACTGGAGGACGGGTCGACGGCGAGCACCGCGACCCGGTACCCCAGCGAGGTCAGCATCGTGCCGAACGCGTCGATGAACGTCGACTTGCCGACGCCGGGCACCCCGCTGATGCCGATCCGCCGCGCCTTCCCGCTGTGCGGGAGCAGTTCGGTCAGCAACTCCTGCGCCAGCGCCCGGTGCTGGGGCCGGGTGGACTCGACGAGAGTGATGGCGCGGGCGATCAGCGCCCGCTTCCCGTCGAGTACACCCTTGACATAGGTGTCGAGTTCGATCACAGGTCGTGCCCGAGGCCGGCAGAGAGCCGCTGGACGAGGTCGTGGGCCGCGTCCGGGATCACCGTCCCGGGCGGGAACACGGCGGCCGCGCCCATCTCCAGCAGGGTCGGCACGTCCTGCGGCGGGATCACCCCGCCGACCACGATCATGATGTCCTCGCGGCCCTCCGCGGCCAGTTCCTCGCGCAGCGCCGGTACGAGGGTGAGGTGCCCCGCGGCCAGCGACGAGACGCCCACGATGTGCACGTCCGCCTCCACCGCCTGACGGGCCACCTCGCCCGGCGTCTGGAACAGCGGGCCGACGTCCACGTCGAAGCCGAGGTCGGCGAAGGCGGTCGCGATCACCTTCTGGCCGCGGTCGTGACCGTCCTGGCCCATCTTGGCGACCAGGATGCGCGGGCGCCGGCCCTCGGCCTCCTCGAACGCGTCCACCAGGGTCCGGGTGCGGTCCACGGACGGGGACTCCCCTGCTTCGTTGCGGTACACGCCGGAGATCGTACGGATCTGGCCCGCGTGCCGCCCGTACACCTTCTCCAGGGCGTCGGAGATCTCCCCGACGGTGGCCATCGCGCGGGCCGCGCGCACCGCCAGCTCCAGCAGGTTGCCCTCACCGGCCGCCGCCCGCGTCAGGTCGTCCAGCGCGTCCTGGCACTCCCGCTCGTCGCGCTCGGCCCGCAGCCGCCGCAGCTTCTCGATCTGCTGCGTGCGCACCGAGGAGTTGTCGACCTTGAGGACGTCGATCTTCTCGTCGGTCTCCACGCGGTACTTGTTGACGCCGATGACCGGCTGGCGGCCGGAGTCGATACGGGCCTGCGTGCGGGCCGCCGCCTCCTCGATCCGGAGCTTGGGGATGCCGGCGTCGATGGCCTGCGCCATACCGCCCGCCGCCTCGACCTCCTCGATGTGCTGCCAGGCGCGGCGCGCGAGGTCGTACGTGAGCTTCTCGATGTACGCGCTGCCGCCCCACGGGTCGATGACCCGGGTCGTGCCGGACTCCTGCTGGAGCAGCAGCTGCGTGTTGCGGGCGATCCGCGCGGAGAAGTCGGTGGGCAGCGCCAGCGCCTCGTCCAGGGCGTTGGTGTGCAGCGACTGGGTGTGGCCCTGCGTGGCGGCCATGGCCTCCACACACGTACGCGTCACGTTGTTGAACACGTCCTGCGCGGTCAGCGACCAGCCGGAGGTCTGCGAATGGGTGCGCAGGGAAAGGGACTTGGCGTTCTGCGGATCGAACTGCTTCACCATCTTGGCCCACAGCAGGCGCGCCGCCCGCAGCTTGGCGACCTCCATGAAGAAGTTCATGCCGATCGCCCAGAAGAACGAGAGCCGCGGCGCGAACGCGTCCACGTCCAGGCCCGCCTCGCGGCCCGCCCGGATGTACTCCACGCCGTCCGCGAGCGTGTACGCCAGCTCCAGGTCGGCCGTCGCGCCCGCCTCCTGGATGTGGTACCCGGAGATGGAGATGGAGTTGTAGCGCGGCATCCGCTGCGAGGTGTACGCGAAGATGTCGGAGATGATCCGCATCGACGGCTTCGGCGGATAGATGTACGTGTTGCGGACCATGAACTCCTTGAGGATGTCGTTCTGGATGGTCCCGGCCAGCTTCTCGGGCGGCACGCCCTGTTCCTCGGCCGCCACGATGTACAGCGCGAGAACGGGCAGCACGGCGCCGTTCATCGTCATCGACACGGTCATCTTGTCCAGCGGGATGCCGTCGAAGAGCTGGCGCATGTCGTAGATGGAGTCGATGGCCACGCCCGCCATGCCGACATCGCCCGTCACCCGCGGGTGGTCGCTGTCGTAACCGCGGTGCGTGGGCAGGTCGAAGGCGATCGACAGGCCCTTCTGGCCCGCCGCCAGGTTGCGGCGGTAGAAGGCGTTGGACTCCTCGGCCGTGGAGAAGCCGGCGTACTGACGGATCGTCCAGGGCTGGTTGACGTACATCGTCGGGTACGGACCGCGCAGATACGGTGCCACGCCCGGGTACGTGTCCAGGAAGTCCAGGCCTTCCGTGTCACGGCCGGTGTACAGCGGCTTGACCGCGATGCCCTCCGGGGTCTCCCAGAACGCCTCGCTCCCGCCCGTGGCCTTCTCCGCGGCGGCACTCCACTCGTCGGCGCTGCCTTCGGCGGTGGGCGTCCCCAGTTCGATTCCGGAGAAGTCGGGGATTCCCATCAGGACACTCCCATGCGGTCGAGGGTGGCGGAGAGGACGGCGACGGCGTCGCAGCCCGCGAAGACATAGGCGTCCACACCGGGGTACTGCCCGGGACGGCCCGCCAGGAACACATGCCGGGCGCCGGCCGCCGTGAGGGCTTCGGCCGTGCTCGCGGCCTGCTCCTCGTACAGCGCGTCACTGGAGCACAGGCAGGCCTCGGTGGCGCCGCTGTCCTCGAACGTGCCGTCCGTGACCGGCTCGATGCCACCGGCCTGGAACAGGTTCGCGACGAACGTCGACCGCGCGGTGTGCGCGGCGGCGGGGCCGATCGCGGCCAGGTAGATCCGCGGACGGGACCCGGTGGCGGCGAGGTGCGCGTCGGAGCGGGCCCGCAGCTCCTCGTACGCCTCGTCGCGCCGGACGCGCGGGAGGCCGCCGGACGGTGCCTCGGGGACGGGCAGGCGTTCCACCGGGCGCTCGGCCAGGTTCGGGAACTCGCTGACGCCGGTGATCGGTTCGCGCCGCTTGGCGAGCTTCGCGGAGCGCGCCGCCCAGGTGTCCGCCAGGTCCTGGCCGAGGCGGCCCGAGCGCAGGACGGCGGCCTGGCCGCCGCCCTGCTCGATCCCCTGGAAGAACTCCCAGCCCGCGTGGGCGAGTTCGTCGGTGAGCTTCTCCACGTACCAGGAGCCGCCCGCCGGGTCGATCACCCGGGACAGATGCGACTCCTCGATGAGGATCGTCGACGTGTTGCGGGCGATGCGCCGCGCGAAGGCGTCCGGCAGACCGAGCGCGTGGTCGAAGGGCAGGACGGTGACGGAGTCGGCGCCGCCGACCCCGGCCGCGAGCGTCGCGATGGTCGTGCGCAGCATGTTCACCCACGGGTCGCGGCGCGACATCATCACCGGCGAGGTCACCGCGTGCTGCACCTGCGCACCCGCGCCCGGCGCCCCGCACACCTCGGCGACCCGCGCCCACAGCCTGCGCGCCGCCCGCAGCTTGGCGATCGTCAGGAACTGGTCGGCGGTCGCCGCGTACCGGAACTCCAGCTGCGCACAGGCCTGTTCGACGGACAGCCCCGCTCCGGTCAGCTCCCGCAGATAGGCGACACCGGTCGCCAGCGAGGCGCCCAGCTCCTGCGCGGCCGAGCCGCCGGCCTCGTGGTACGGCAGCGCGTCCACGGTCAGCGCCCGCAGCCCGGGGTACTCCTCGGCGCACCGCAGAGCGAGCGGGACGACCGGGGCGAAGTCCATCGCCGCCCCCGTACGGGCCTCATGGCCGAGCGGGTCCGCGCCGAGGTTGCCGCGCGCGGCACTCGGGGCCACGCCCCGTTCCTCGTACAGCCGCAGCAGTTCCTGGGCCGCGGACGCGACGTCGGTTCCCGCGTCGAGGACGACGGGCGCCAGATCGAGGTAGACGCCGGCGAGGACGCTCTTGAGCGAGGAGACCGGAACGCCGCCCTCGCCGACCGCGAGCCACAGCGACGTGACGCCGTTCTCCAGGTCACCGAGCACGAGGGCGTTGTCGGCCGCTGTGTGCCGCTGCCGTACGTCCCAGCCGCCGGAGGTGTTGCCCTCGGGCCGGCTTCCTCGGACGAAGGGGGCGAATCCAGGGAAACCGGGATCGGTGGTCGTGTCACGCGCGGTGTACAACGGCCGGGTGGCGAGCCCGTCCTCGAGCGCGGTGGACAGCGCGTCTTCGGCTGTCGCGCTCGAGACCTCCTTACCCGATTTGCGCAGCACGCCTTCTACCAGGAGCTGCCACTGGTCATGGGTCGCGGAAGGGAACTCGGCGGCCAGCGCGAGCCCGTCATTGGGCAGGACTGTCATGTTCGGATGCTAGGTCAGAGTTCTGGAGCGACAGCAGAGGCGAAGCCTGTGACCTTGGCCTCTTGGTGCCGGTGATCCAGCTCTCAGGCGCCTGATCGACACCCTCGGGCCGCTCTGGCAGGGTGAACCGGTGCGGATTCCCAGGCAGGCAGCCAGGGTCGCGGTACTGGACCCGGCGGGGGCTGTCTTCATGTTCCGGTACGACAACGAGGAAGTCGGCGTCCACTGGGCGCTGCCCGGTGGCGGAATGGATCCGGGTGAGACGCCGCTCCGAGCCGCCGAGCGCGAATTGCGCGAGGAGACCGGCTGGACGGACATCGAACTCGGCGGCACCGTGCTGTGTCTCTGGGAGCACGACTTCACCAGGGCCGGTGTCCCCGTGCGGCAGCACGAACACATCTTCCTCGCGTACGGACCTCGCAGGGAGACGGCGGGCGCACTGCGCGCGTCGCAGGCGGCGGAAGGCATTCTCGGGGGGAGATGGTGGTCGCCGGGCGATATGTCGGGTGTCGCGGAGCGGTTGTGGCCACCACAGCTCCCGGCACTGCTGGCCGCCGTACGACGCGACGGTGCACCCGCCGCACCCGTCGACCTCGGCCATGTACCGAACGGGCCCACCGGCACATCGCCCTGACCGCGCGGAGGACAGCCTTCGCCCGAGCAGGAAGCCCGCGCACCTGCTGCGCCGAGCCGGCCCCGGCGAGCCGCTGACCCGCAGCCGATCAGTACACGTCGCGGACATACCGCTTCTCGGCCGCGAGTTGCTTCACGTACGCGGTGGCCCCGTCCGCGCTGTGGCCGCCGTGGGCGGTGGCGATGTCCCGGAGGGCCCGGTCGACGTCCTTGGCCATACGGGAGGCGTCGCCGCACACATAGAAGTGTGCCCCCTCCTGGAGCCAGGACCAGAGCTGCGGGCCGTGCTCGCGCATCCGGTCCTGGACGTAGACCTTGGCGCGCTGGTCGCGCGAGAAGGCGGTGTCCAGGCGGGCGAGCGTGCCGTCGGAGAGGAACGCGGTCAGCTCGTCCTCGTAGTAGAAGTCGGTGGCCCGGTGCTGTTCGCCGAAGAACAGCCAGTTGGGAGCGCGGTGGCCGAGGGCGCGGCGCTCGTGCAGGAAGCCGATGAAGGGGGCGATCCCGGTGCCGGGGCCCACCATCACCATGGGCGTGGCGGGGTCGGCCGGCGGCCGGAATTTCGGGGAGGGCTGGACGAAGACCGGGACCTGTGCGCCGGGGGCCGCGTCGGCGAGAAAGGGCGAGCAGACGCCCTGGCGCGGTCGGCCGTCAGGATTCTCGTACCGGACGACGGAGACCGTGAGCGAGACGAGGCGGGGGTCGGTCAGCGGGCTGGACGAAATGGAGTACAGGCGGGGCTGGAGCGGCCTCAGCACCTCGGCCCATTCCTGGGCGTCGGCCCGGACGGGGTGTTCGGCGAGGACGTCGACGGCCTGGCGGCCCCAGGACCACTTGGCCAGTTCGTCCTTGTTGTCGGGTCGCAGGAGCTTCTTCAACACCCGGTCATGGGTGCGTTCGGCGACGAAACGCAGCAGGTCCGGGGTGATCCGGGTGATGTCCAGACGCCGGTGCAGGGCCTCGTGAAAGGGGATCCCCTGGATCTCCCCGCTTCCGTTCAGGTTCACGGAGCTGTCCGGGGCGAGACCGGTGGTGGCCAGCCATTCCGCCACGAGGTCGGGGGAGTTGACGGGACGCACGCCGAGAGCGTCGCCGGCCCGGTAGACGAGCGGGGTCTCGCTGTCGCGGGTGTCGAAGGTGAAACGCCGGACCTCCTTGCCCGCTCCGGGCAGACTGAGCCGCTGGTTGCCGACCAGGAGGGTGGTGACGGGGGCCGGCCTCTTCGGCGGGGGAGCCGACGACGGCGCCGCCGGAGCGGCCGAAGTGGTGGGCGGCGCGGGCGTCGAGGCCGACTCCGAGCCGTCGGTGCCGTCGGTCAGTGAGGTGAGGACCTGGTCGAGCCAGGCCGAGGCCGAGGGCTCGTAGTCGGGCTCGCAGTCCGTGCGCGGGGCGAGCCGTACGGCGCCCAGTTCGTCGAGGCGCTGGTCGAGGCGGCGGCCGTGGCCGCAGAAGTCGTCGTACGAGGAGTCGCCGAACGCGAGCACCGCGTAGCGCACGCCGTCCAGGCGGGGTGTGTCGGGTGCGGCGAGGGCGTCCCAGAACCCGGACCCGTTGTCGGGGGCGTCGCCGTCGCCGAAGGTGCTGGTGATGAGGAGGATGTCGGCGCCGGTGGGCAGTGCTCCCGGGTGGGCGTCCTCCATACCGACCAGGGTGGCCTTGTGCCCGGTGGTGGTGAGCCGGTCGGCGGCGGCCGCGGCGAACTCCTCGGCGTTGCCGGTCTGCGAGGCCCACAGAACGACGACCTCCCGGACGGGCGTGGCCGGCGTCGCGGCCGGGCGTGGTGTGTCCGGAACGGCCCGGGAGTACATGCCGGCCAGCACACCGTTCACCCACAGCGCGTGCTCGGGGCTGAAGGGCGCCCCCGGCGGCAGCACCGGCACGCCGGGCGCGCCCGACGCGAGGCCGGCGAGGAAACCGATCAGGTACCGGCGCTCGTGCTCGGCCAGGACCGGCGGCGGGGCGGGCTCGAGTCCGAAGACGTCCGCGGGACCCGAGGGGCCCGAAGGGCCTGCGGGAAGGGCGACCGGTGCCGTCGGCCCCCCGGAGACGGCGGCCACCACGGTTCCGGTGTCCCGGGCGGCACCGCCCACGGCCGGGGCCGTCACGGACACCGGAGTCGCCACCCTCGTCAGGGACACCGCGCAGACCTTGAACTCCGGCTGGAAGGACAGCGGATCGACGGCGTCGCTCGTGACGGCGTTGACGCTCAGGTACTCGCCGAACAGGTCGTTCCAGTGGAAGGGCGCGAAACAGCAGCCCGGCCGGACCCGGTCGGTCACCACGGCGGGCAGCACCGCCCGGCCGCGCCGCGACGCGACCTCCACCGAATCGCCCTCGGCGACACCGAGAGCGGCGGCGTCGTCCGGGTGCAGCTCCACGAAGGGCCCGGGGTTGAGTTTGTTGAGTCTGGCGACCCTGCCCGTCTTGGTGAGGGTGTGCCACTGGTGCTGCAACCGGCCGGTGTTCAGGACGTACGGGTAGTCGTCGTCCGGCATCTCGGCGGCGGGGATGTGCGGGCGGGCGTAGAACACCGCGCGGCCGCTCGCCGTGGGGAAGACCGGACCGCCGCCGTCCGAGCCCACATAGCGGATCGGATTGCGGTCGGGGCCGTCCTCGCGCGCGGCGGGCCACTGCACCGGGGTGGACCGCAGCCGGTCATAGGTGACGCCCCGCAGGTCGTAGCCGGTCTTCGGGTTGTGGGCGCGCTTGATCTCCTCGAAGACCTCTTCCGCGCTGTCGTACGAGAAACCCCGCTCGTATCCCATCGCGCGGGCGACGGCGGCGATGATCCGCCAGTCCGCCATCGCCTCACCGGGCGGCTCCACCGCGGGCCGGGCGAGGGTGACATTGCGCTCGCTGTTGACGAGGACGCCCTCCGTCTCGGTCCACAGGGCTCCCGGCAGGACGACATCCGCGTACGCGTTGGTCTCCGTCTCGGCGAACACGTCCTGGGTGACGACGAACTCGGCCCGCTCCAGCCCCTCGATGACGGTCTTGCGGTTGGCCACGGAGGCGACGGGGTTGGTGCAGATGATCCAGCACGCCTTGATCTCCCCGTCGGCCATCTTCCGGAACATCTCGATCGTGCCCTGGCCGACCCCGTCCTTACGGACCGTGCCGGGCGGCAGCCCCCACAACTCCTCCACGAAGGCGCGCTCCGCGTCGACCAGCACCGACCGCTGGCCGGGCAGCCCCGGGCCCATGTAGCCCATCTCCCGGCCGCCCATGGCGTTGGGCTGGCCGGTCAGCGAGAACGGACCGCTGCCCGGCCGGCAGATCGCGCCGGTCGCCAGATGCAGATTGATCAGCGCGTTGGTGTTCCAGGTGCCGTGCGTGGACTGGTTGAGGCCCATGGTCCAGCAGCTCATCCACTCCCCGGCCTCGCCGATGAGCCGGGCCGCCGCACGGAGGTCGTCCTCCGGGACGCCGGTGATCCCGGCGACCGTGGCGGGCGGGTAGGCGGCCAGGAACTCCGGCATCGCCTCCCACCCCTCGGTGTGCGCGGCGATGAACTCGGGGTCGGTGTGCCCGTTCTCGTACAGCAGGTGCAGCAGGCCGTTGAGCAGGGCCAGATCCGTTCCGGGCCGGACCGGCAGGAAGAGGTCCGCCTTGTCGGCGGTCGCGCTGCGCCGCGGGTCGGCGACGATCAGCTTGGCGCCGCCCGACTTGACCCGGTCCATCATCCTGAGGAAGAGGACGGGGTGGCAGTCGGCCATGTTGGAGCCGATGACGAAGAAGACGTCGGCGTGCTCGAAGTCCTGGTACGAGCCGGGCGGGCCGTCCGCGCCCAGCGACAGCTTGTAACCGGTGCCCGCGCTGGCCATGCACAGCCGGGAGTTCGACTCGATCTGGTTCGTCCGCATGAAGCCCTTGGCCAGCTTGTTCGCCAGGTACTGGGCCTCCAGACCCATCTGCCCGGAGACGTAGAACGCGAAGGCGTCCGGGCCGTGTTCGTCGATCACCGCCCGAAGCCGCCGCGCCGTCTCGGCGATCGCGGTGTCCACCGGGGCGGGCTCGGCCTCCGCTCCCCGTTCGGCGCGCACGAGGGCCGAGGTCAGCCGCCCGGGGGCGGCGAGCATGTCCGCCGTGGTCGCGCCCTTGGTGCACAGGCGCCCGAAGTTGGCGGGGTGCGCCTTGTCGCCGGACGCCTTCAGGACCGTACGCCGCCCGTCGGGGCCCGCCCCGATGTCGAGGACCATCCCGCAGCCGACACCGCAGTACGAGCAGACCGTCCGCACCTGCTGGGTGGTCGTGGTCACGAGCGGCCCCTCCGTGTGATCGGCACCTTCCGCCACCGACGCTACGAAGTGCCCATTACGCGGTTGTCACACCCCTCGATCACCTGGGGTTACGCGCTCCACACACCCACGCGCCGACGCTTGTGAGGTGCGGCCCGCGGGGGTGGGACCACGTTCCGGTCCTCATGGCGCCGCGCCGACCGGACGATGCCGGCCGGGAAGATCGAGGTCCGGGCCGCGGCCACACCGGCCGAGGCCGTACGGTTCCGCTTCCCGACGGAGCGCCCCAGGCACTGGCCGACGCCATCACGGAGGGCTTCACCCTCATGCGCGCCGACACCGTCGGCTTCCGCACGAACACCGTGGAGCGGCTGCTCGGCCGCGGGCCGCGGACTGGTGCACGCGCAACGCCGAAGCGGTCCGGCGGTCTGCGACCTCCTGAGGGGGCGGCGACCGTGCCCGCCGGTGGGCCTGAAGTCCCCGGCTGTCTCCTGAAGTCCGTTACCGAACAGCGGACTTCGTCGCACGCGCCCATTTCCGTTCGGAGCCGCCAGGTCACCGCGGGAAGAGTGGTCAGAGGGTGAGGCATCGTCAAGTTGCTTTTCCCTGAAGGTCATTGACATTGCTTGAGTCGCTGATCGATGATCACACTGCGCTTCCCGAGCTCTTCAAGGAACTCACGGGAATGTGATTTCGTCTGTTCAGTGTGAAGCCGAGGGAGTCAACGTGCGCAGCGCTCTCCGCGAGTTCCTCGTAGTCAGTCGATCGCGTGGGAGAACAAGTCCTGACTGTCCATGAGGACTTCGTCGCCCTCTCGTAGATCGGGCAGTCCGCCCACCGTTCCGGCCCGGCCGGCGCGGACCAACAAGTGACTCGCCCCCTCACCCTCGTACGAATGCCCGGCTTCTCCTCGTATGACCGTCCGGCCGGGCGTCCGACTCGCCCCTTCAGCCTCCCTCGTGCGTCGTCGCGGTTCGAGGCGCCATTCCCGACTCTTATTCCATCCGGCTCTTCGCGGTCGTCCGGGCTTCCCGGCTCTCCGGGCGGTGATCCCGTCCGTCCGGTCGAACGACGCCAACTGTTCCCCAAAACTTGGGAAGGCCAGGTTTCGGCAGTGCAGAAAACCCCCCACGCAATCCAACGTGATCCCGGCCTGCGGAATGCGGGATTACCCTTGAGTAATACCGCGGGCGCGCCGGCTCGTATGCGAGACGCGTCCTTCGCGCAGCAGCGTCTCTGGTTCCTGTCGCAATTGCCGGGAGCGAAGGAGGCCTACAACGAGGCGCTCGCCTTCCGGCTCGAAGGACCCCTGGACGCCGACGTGTTCGGGCAGGCCCTCGACGCGCTGGTCACCCGCCACGAGGCGCTGCGCACGCGGCTCGTGGCCGTCGACGGGGAGCTCCGGCAGTGCGTCGATCCGCCGGCCACGGGATTCCTTCTGCTCCGCACCGAACTGACCGGGACCCCGGAAGCGCCTGAGGTGCTGTCCGCCCTGCGCGAGGCCGAGGCCTGTGCCGCCTTCGATCTCGCGGCCGGTCCACTGGGCCGAGGCCATCTGGTGACGCTCGAACCCGAAGTTCACGTCCTGCTGCTGACGTTCCATCACAGTGTCTACGACGGCTGGTCGATGAACGTCATGATGCGCGAACTAGCCGCTCTCTACGCGGCGTTGCTCGCTGGGGAAGCCGACCCGCTGCCGCCGCTCGTCCTCCAGTACGCCGACCACGCCGCCACCCAACGCGCCTCCGTGGCCGGTGGGGCACTCGCGGCCCAGGAAGCCTACTGGCGACGGACCCTCGACGGCGCGCCCCCGCTGCTGGAGCTGCCCACCGACCGTCCCCGGCCCCCCGAACAGCAATACACCGGCGGACGTGTCGAGTTCCGTCTCGGCCCGGAGGACACCGCGGCTCTGCGCGCCCTCGCGCGGCAACACGGCGCGACCCTCTTCGTGGCCGTCCTGACCGGCTGGACGATCCTGCTGTCCCGGCTCTCCAGGCAGAACGACATCGTTGTCGGAAGTCCGGTGGCAAACCGTCGCGATCCCGGAGCCCGCTCCCTCATCGGCTTCGTCACCAACTCCCTCGCCCTGCGCACGGACCTGTCCGGCTCACCGTCCGCCGCCGAGGCCCTCACCCGCGTCCGGGCTGTCGTGCGAGCCGCTCTCGACCATCAGGACCTGCCCTTCGAACGGGTCGTGGAACTCGTCAACCCGCCACGCAGCGCGGCCCATCCGCCCCTGTTCCAGACCATGCTTGCCTGGGTCCCCGACCGCGCCGGCCTGCTGCACCTCAACGGCGTCACCGCCGAACCACTGCCCATCCCGCACGCGCCCGCCAAGTTCGACCTCGCCCTGTCCGTCACCGAGTCCGAAGGCGCCCTCACCGGCCATCTCGACTACGCCACCGCCCTCTTCGACGCCGCCACGGCCCGGCGCTACGCGGACCACCTGCGACGCCTGCTCACCGACCTCGCCCGCCGACCCGAAACGGAGATCGGCACCCTCGACCTGATGAGCCGGGAGGACCGCGACCGCCTGCTCGCCGAGGGCGACGCCACCACCCACCCGGCTCCGGGGGCCACCGGCCGCGCCGACCGTCGCGAACAGGGCGCACAGTGCGTCCCCGACCACACCGCACCGCGCGCCGCGGCACCCGGTTCCCCGCTCACGGCCGACAGCCTCCTCGATCTGTTCGAGGCACAGGTCCGCGAGCGGCCACGACAGCCGGCCGTCGTCTGCGAGGACGGCACGACGGACTACGCGACGCTGGACCGCAGGGCCAACCGGCTGGCCCACGCCCTCGCCGCCCGCTCCGTGGGCCCCGGTGACGTGATCGGCCTGCACACCGGACGCACCGCCGACCTGCTCGTCGGCATCCTCGGCGTCATGAAGGCGGGCGCGGCCTATCTGCCGCTGGACCCCGCCCAGCCGCGGGCCAGGCTCGACGGCATGGTCGAGGATGCCGCCTGCCCCCTGGTCCTGACGGACAGCCCCGAACACGCCCGCTCCTCGGGGTGGTCGTCCCTGGCCGGCGTCGAGGCGCGGGGCACGGCGCTGTCGGTGGCGCCTCCGGCCGTACCACGGGCCCAGGACATGCTGGCCTACGTCATCTTCACGTCCGGCTCCACCGGCCGCCCCAAGGGCGTCGCCGTCGAACACCGCAGCGTGCTCAACCTCTTCGACAACTGGCAGGAACGGATGGGCACCGGGCCGGGCGACGCCGGATCCGCCTGGGCGAGCATCGGCTTCGACGCCTCTGTGCACGAACTGCTGCTGCCGCTGACCACGGGCGGCAGTGTCCACATCGTGCCCGAGGAACTGCGCGGCGACCCCGAAGCCCTCGTGGCATGGCTGCGCGAGCACCGAGTCGTCCAGGCCTTCCTGCCACCGGCGTACATCCGATGGCTCGACGAGGACCCCGGATCCCGCCTCCGTGGCCTGCGGTTGCGCACCCTGCTCACCGGAGTCGAGGCGCTCCCCGAGGCGGCACTGCACCGCCTCACCCGCCATCTCCCCGGCCTCAAGGTGTGTTTCGGATACGGGCCCACCGAAGCGACCCTGTACAGCACCGCGCACTACGACCCACAACCCCGGGACCGGCAGAGCCCGCTGGGCCGCCCGCTGCGCAACACCCGGCTGCGCCTGCTCGACGACCACCTCCAGCCCGTACCTCCGGGCACCGTCGGTGAGCTGTACCTCGGGGGTGCCTGCCTGGCCCGCGGTTACCTCAACCGGCCCGATCTCACCGCGGAACGGTTCGTCCCCGACCCCTACCTGCCGGGTGAACGTCTCTACCGCACCGGCGACCTGGCCCGGCGGCTGCCCGACGGGCAACTGCACTACGTGGGCCGCGCCGACGACCAGGTGAAGCTGCGCGGATTCCGGATAGAACCCGCCGAGATCGAGGCCGCGCTGCTCGCCCAGCCCGGTGTGCGGGAGGCCACCGTCCTCACCGACCGGGACGCGCCCGGCGGGCCGCGCCTGGTGGCGGCCGTCGGCCGTGGCCCGGCCGCCGAGCGCGACGCGCACCCGTGGCGGACCGCGCTCGCCCGGCACCTGCCCGACTACATGATCCCGGCGGTCGTCCTCGACCTGCCGGACCTGCCTCTCAACCACAGCGGAAAGGTCGACCGCCACGCCCTGCTCGGCCTCGCCCGCTCCCACCACAGCGACCAGGTGAACACCGCCAGCCCACGCGACCACTTCGAACACGCCCTGTACCGCATATGGCGGGACATCCTGCTCCACCTCGACATAGGCATCGGCGACGACTTCTTCGAACTCGGGGGCACGTCCCTGGCCGCCATCAAGATGGCCCACGCGGTCGCAGAGGAGTTCGGCACCCGTATCCCCGTCGCGGAGATCCTGCGCCGCCCCACCATCGAGGCGCTCGCCGGGACCCTGCGCGCCGGCGGGGTGTCCGAGACGCCAGGGAGCCTGGTCGAGTTCCGGGCCGCGACACACTCCACCGCCGGCGCCCCGCGTGTGGTCTGCGTCCACCCCGCCGGCGGCACCGCCTTCTGCTATCTGCCCCTCGCCGCCTGCCTGCCCGAAGGGGTCGGCCTGTACGGCATCCAGTCGCCGGGCGTGAACCCCGGCGAGGACCTTCTGCCCAGCGTCGAGGCCATGGCCGAGGCCTATCTCGACCTGCTCGGCCCGCTCGACCGCGCCCCCCTCGTCCTCACCGGTCTGTCCTACGGCGGCCTCGTCGCTCACGAGATGGGCCGCCTGCTGGCCCACGCCGGCCACACCGACGTGAGCGTCGTCCTGCTCGACACCCAGGCCACCGACGACCCGGCCGAACGCGCGGAGATCCAGTCCGTCGACATGACCGAATTCCGCGACAAACTCGTGAGGTTCAACGGAATGTACCCCGGTATCGACGACGCCCAGGTCGAGCGTTACTTCCGCATCTACAACCACAACCGTGCCACCGCCCGAGACCACCGGCCGCACCCGTCACCGGCCCGGCTCGTGCTGGCCCAGGCCGTCGGCGACGGCACCGACACCCCCCGTCACGCCGACGTGCGCGGCTTCTGGCAGCGGCGCGCCCAGGGGTACTTCCGCGTCGAACCCGTGCCCTGCGACCACTGGGAGATGCTGGAGAAGACCGAAGCCGGGCGGGTCGCCGACATCATCGCCGCCGAACTCGCCCACCACACGGCACCACCCCTCGCGCCCGTTGACGCCGGCCAGGCCGTCCCGGCGGGGGAGGGACGATGAGCGACGCCGTCCCCTCACGTCTCGCCGACGCCGTCCGCGCGCAGGCCGCACGCACCCCGGACGCGCCCGCCGTCGAGGACGCCGGCCGCATCCTCGACTACGCGGAACTCGACGCCGCAGCGGACCGCGTAGCCGCCCGGCTGCGCGCCGCCGGCGTCAGGCCCGGACAGGCCGTCGCGGTGGACCTGCCCCGCTCGTGGCAGCTCATCTGCGTCATGCTGGGCATCCGCCGCAACGGATGCACGGTCGTCCCCCTGGACCGGCTCAGCCCGCCGGACCGACGCGGCCACATCCTCGAAGACTCGGCCACGGTCGCCGTCGTGCACGACGGGACCGACGAGACCGGACCGGCGGGGCGGCCTGTGCCCGCGGCCGCAGCGGTCACTGCGGCCACTGCGGGTCACCCGGTCGCGCTCACCGCCGACGCGCTCGTCGTCCCCGGACCGGTGCCGGAAGAGCCGGCCCGCGGTGCCGGCGCGGAGACCGGATTCCTCTTCTACACCTCCGGCACCACCGGCCGTCCCAAGGGCGTCGAGGTGACCGACGAGGGCGTGCTGCGCCTGGCCCGCGCCGGATACCTCCGCCTCGACCCCGGCGACCGCTACGCCTGCCTGGCCAACCCCGCCTTCGACGCCCTCAGCTTCGAGGTGTGGACCCCCCTGCTCACCGGCGGCACCTGCGTCGTCCTCGACGACAGCGTCGTGCACGCCCCGGTCCGGCTGGCCGAGGAACTGCGCGGCCGGGCCGTGGACACCGTGTTCATCACCGTGGCCCTGTTCAACGCGGTCGTCGACCAGGTCCCCGACTGCTTCGCCGCCGCCCGGCAGGTCCTCGTCGGCGGTGAACGGGTCGACGCCGGGATCCTCCGCGCCTGGTACCGCGCCAACCCGGACGCCCGCACCGTCCTGCACAACGTGTACGGGCCCACCGAGGCGACCACGTTCGCCCTGTGCTTCGCCGTGCCCCGGGACTTCGAGGGCGAGGAGGTCCCCATCGGCGCACCTCTGCCCGGCACCCGCTGTACGACCGTCACCGGGCAGGGTGTCCCCGCCCCGGCCGGAACCGTCGCCGAACTCCTCCTGGCGGGCGAGGCGTTGGCCCTCGGCTACCGCAACCTCCCCGAGGAGACGGGCCGGAGCTTCGCCCCGTTGACCGGGAGCGGCGACGACTCCCGCTGGTACCGCACCGGCGACCTCGTCCGCGTCGGTGAGAACGGCCTGGTGACGTACGTCGGACGAGCCGACCGCCAGGTCAAGGTGCGCGGCTTCCGCATCGAGCCGGGTGAAGTCGAACGCGGCCTCATGACCCACCCCGCCGTCCGCCGCGCCTACGTGTGCACCCGGCGCGACGACCATGGCCGCAACGAACTCCTCGCGTTTCTCGTCCTCGGCGCGGATCTGTCCCACGAGGCGTACGACCGCCACCTCGACGCCGTCCTCCCCGCGTACATGAGACCCCACCACACGCACCGGGTGGCGGAGTTGCCGCTGACCGTCAACGGCAAAGTGGACGCCGCCCGGCTCCTGCGCGAGCGCGGCACACCCTGGCGCGCCGAGCCGCGGGCGAAGGGGTCCGTCACCCCGGAGCAGCGCACCGTGCTGGAGCTGGCCGAGGAGATACTCGGCGTACGGGGTCTGCGACCGCAGGACCGTTGGATACCCAGCGGCGGTGACTCCCTGGCGGCCCTCCGCCTCCGCTTCGCCCTCCTGGAACGCCACGGCGCCGACCTCCCGCACCAACTCGTCCTGCGCGCCGACTTCGCGGCCATCGCCGAAGCCGTCCACGGGGCCGACGCCCCGGCCGGCATCCACCCGCCGGTCCGCGTCGCCCCCGCCACCCGCTCCGCCCCCGCGACCAGCGAACAGCAACGGCTGTGGCTGCTGCGCCAACGCGCCCCCGAGGACCGCTCCTACGATGTCCCGCTGGCCTTCCGTATCGAGGGCGCCGTGGACCTCGACGCGCTCCGGCACGCCCTTCGGGCCCTCGTCGCCCGGCACCCCGCACTCCGCACCCGCCTGGCCGCCACCCCGCAGGGACTCGTCCAGGAGACCACCGGTCCCTACGACCCCTGGCAGGCCGCCGACACCCGCGCGGGGGAGGCGTGGCAGGACGCGGCACGCCGGTTCTTCGCTCCCGGGTTCGACCTCGCCGACCCCCGGATGCTGCGCGCCGGCTTCCTGCCGGACCCCGACGGCGGGGTGCTCCTGCTCCACCTGCACCACATCGCCGTGGACGGCTGGTCGCTCAACCTGCTCTTCCGCGGCCTCAGTACGGAGTACACAGCGGCACACGACGGCACCCCGGCGGACACGGCCCCCGAACGGGCTTTCACCACCCTCGACTTCGCGGCCTGGCAGCACGAGTGGCGCAGCAGCCCCGCGTACCGCCGGACCCGTACCCGCCTGGCCGAGCAGTACCGGGCAGCCGCCGAACCCTCCCCC
Source organism: Streptomyces sp. NPDC042002 (assembly GCF_055588305.1). Classification (NCBI taxonomy): domain Bacteria; kingdom Bacillati; phylum Actinomycetota; class Actinomycetes; order Kitasatosporales; family Streptomycetaceae; genus Streptomyces; species Streptomyces sp. NPDC042002. Next base: position 324,894 of record NZ_JBVJCT010000002.1, read on the forward strand.
CTCCTGGAGACGGCACCGGGCTTCGGCTCCCAGCACGGCGCACGTATGACGCGGACCTCCATCGACCCGGCACACCGCGCCGAACTCGACCGATTCGCCGCCCAACAGGGCTTGACCCGCTTCCAGTTGCTGCTGTCCGCGTTCGCCTGCGCCGTTTACGGCGTCACCGGACAGAGCCGCCCCCTCGTCGCCGCCCCGGTGACGGGCCGCTCGCGACCCGAATTCGGCGACACCGTCGGGATGTTCGCCAACACCGTCCTGCTGCCCCTGCGCACCGCACCCCGGCGCAGCCTGCGCGCACAGCTCCACGAACACGCGACCACAGCGGCAACAGTCCTCAACGGCCAGGAGATCGCGCTCGCCGACGTCCTGGAGGACCACGTCTTCCGCCCCGGCGGCCCCCTCTTCGACTACCTCTTCGTCCTGGAGAACACCGAGTTCGACGCACTGCGCCTGCCGGGCTGCGCGCTACGGCCGCTGTGGATCGATCCGCCCGGCGCCAAGTGCGCCCTGACCCTGTCCGTCGTGGAGCAGGACTCCGGCCTCGACTGCCTGTGGGAGTACGATCCCGGACGCCTGCCCGCCGACCGCGTCGACGCGGTGACCCAGCTGTTCCGCGCGGCCCTCGACCAGCTCACGCGCGCCCCGGACAGCACCGTGGCCGACCTCGTCGCACCCTGGCGGACCGGTGCGGCGGCGGCGGGGGGGGGGGGGGGGGGGGGGGTGGGGGGGGGGGGGGGGTGGGAGGGGTGCGCCTTGGCAGGGTGTGGGGAGCC
>NZ_JBVJCT010000002.1:325679-442539 GCF_055588305.1 Streptomyces sp. NPDC042002
CCCTGACCCGCCCCCCCCACCACCCCCCCACCCACCCCCCCCATACCCCATGCACCACCCTCCCCGACCCCCCACCCCCCCCCCCCACACCTCACCCCCCCCCCCTCCCCCCCCAGCGCGCTGCCCCCGGAGTTCACCACGATCGCCGAGGGCTTCGCACGCCAGGTGCGGCGCACTCCGGAAGCGCCGGCGCTCGCCCACACGACGACCATCCTCAGTTACGCCGAACTCGACGCGTACGCAGCCTCGTTGGCCGACGAGATCGAGCGTCACCACCCGCTGCCCACCGACCCCGCCGCCCCGGCCGCGGTGGCCCTCTACCTGGACCCGTCACCCGAGCACATCGTCGCCCTGCTCGCCTGCGCCCGCCTCAACCTGACGGTCGTCCCCCTGGACCCCGCCTACCCGCCCGCCCTGTTGAACCACGTTCTGCGGCAGGCCGAGCCGCTCTGCGTCCTGTACGCCCCGGGCGCCGCCGAGGCCCTCGACGCCGTCGCCCCGGAGACCCTGGCACGGCACCCGCTCGTCCTCGCGGACCTGCCTCCGACGGGAGCCGATCGAGGCCCGCACTCGGCACAGCGGCCGCTCTACACCCTGTTCACCTCCGGCTCCACCGGCGTCCCCAAGGGCGTCCAGGTCCCCGACCGCACCCTGTGCAATCTGATCGCCTGGCAGCAGCACGAGGCGGGACCGGCCGGACCCGCCGTCACCCAGCAGTTCTCCATGCTGTCCTTCGACGTCTCCTTCCAGGAGATCCTCACCACCCTGTGCACCGGAGGCCTGCTGCGTCTGGTGGATCCCGCCTGGCGCCACGACCTGGCCACCCTGCTGGAGCGGCTGGAGACCGACGGCGTGGAGCGCCTGTTCCTGCCGTACGTGGCCCTGCAACTGCTCGCCGAACACGGCGTCCGCAGCGGGCAGTACCCCGCGCGGCTGCGCGAAGTGATCACCGCGGGTGAGCAGTTGGTGTGCACGGACGCGATCCGCCACTGGTTCGCCGGACTGGACGGCGCCCGCCTCCACAACCACTACGGGCCGACCGAGACCCACGTGGTCAGCGGCCTGTGCCTGAGCGGCGACCCGGCCGCGTGGCCACTGCGCCCGGCCATCGGCCGCCCGGTCGCCCACGCCGAACTGCGTGTCGTCGACGAGGAGGGCCACCCCGCCCCGCCCGGCGTGACCGGCCGCCTCCTTGTCGGCGGTCCCATGGCCGCCCCGTGCTACCTCGGCGATCCCGGCCTCAACGGCAGCCGCTTCACCCCCGGCCCCCACGGCGGCAACCTGTACCGCACCGGTGACCTGGCCCGCTTCGACGCGCAGGGGCTGCTGCACTACGCCGGACGCGAGGACGCACAGATCAAGTTCAGCGGGCACCGCCTCGAACTCGGCCAGGTCGAGGCCGCGTTGCTTCAGTACCCCGGTGTCATCAACGCGGTCGTGGTCGCCGAGCACGACCGCCTCGTCGCCTGCCTGGAGTGCCGGGGCCCCGACCCCGACCCGGCCGCCCTGGACCGTCACCTCGGCGAACTGCTGCCCGCGTACGTCCGGTTGGCGCGTGTACGCAGACTGGCCGCGCTGCCCCGCACCCCGAGCGGAAAAATCGACCGGACGGCCGCCCTCACCGCCGAAGGCATCGCACTCGGCAGCGCGGGAACCTCCGGCGAGGCCCTGTCTCCGACGGAAGCGCGGCTCACCGCACTGTTCGCCGAGGCCACCGGCAAGAGGCCCGGCCCCGGGCAGCACTACTTCGACGCGGGCGCCAGCAGCCTCGACCTCATGCGATTCCACCTGCGGTGTGCCACGGTACCCGGGCTGTCCTTCCGCATGGCCGACCTGTTCGAGCACGTCACCCTGCGGTCGCTGGCGGCATCGCTCGCGGGACCGGCCTCCACCGTGGTCCCTCCAACGGCCACACCCCAGGCGGCCGGTGCGGGACCACGGCCGGGGACCTCCCCGAGGCCGGACGCGACCCCCCACCCGTCGGCGGCCCCCGGTCCGTCGGCGGAGCCCGTCGCTGTCGTCGGTATGGCCGTACGCCTGCCCGGCGCACCCGACCTCGCCGCCTTCTGGGACCTCGTCACCTCCGGCCGACGCGGTGTGGAGCACTTCCCGGCATCGGGCCGACGGGTGGGCGCGAGCAGCCAGTCGGCGCGACCGCTGGCCTTCGACCCGGCGCGGTTCACCATCAGCCCCCACGAGGCACGCCTGATGGATCCGCAGCAGCGGCTGATGCTGATGGTCTGCGCGGAAGCCCTCGTCCACGCGGGCATCGCCGAGCCGGCCGCGCGGCCGGTCGGGCTGATCGCGGCCTGCGGCGAGAACACGTACTTCCAGCGGCTGATCCGCGAGGCCGGCCCCGATGACCTTCCCGACGGTTTCAGGCTCGCCCTGCACCACGAGAAGGACTTCCTGGCGACCAAGGCCGCCTACCATCTCGGCCTGACCGGGCCCGCGTTCAGTGTCCAGTCCGCCTGTTCCAGTTCCCTGGTCGGCGTACACCTGGCAGCCCAGCTCCTCCGCCAGGGCGACGCCGAGGTCATGCTCGCCGGGGGAGTGCTGGTGGACACGGAACTCACCGACGGCTACACCTACCGCCCCCAGCACATCTTCTCCCCGGACGGTCACTGCCGCCCCTTCAGCTCCGACGCCGACGGCACCATCGGGGGCAGTGGAGCCGCGGTCGTCGTCCTCAAACCGCTGAGTCTGGCCCGCCGCGACCGCGACACGGTCTACGCCGTGGTCACCGGCTCCGCCGTCAACAACGACGGCACCCGCAAGCTGGGTTACAGCGCCCCCTCACTTCCCGGACAGCGGGCGGCCATCCGTGCCGCGCTGCGCCGCGCCGGACGCCGAGGTGCCGATGTCGGCTACGTGGAGGCCCACGGCACCGGCACCCGCCTCGGCGACCCCGTCGAGGCGGGCGCACTGCAGGACGCCTACGAACTGCCGCCGGGCCACCGTGTCGCCGTGTCGTCGGTGAAGAGCCAGATCGGACACCTAGGCGCAGCCGCCGGGGTGACCGGCCTGGTCCGGGCGGTCCTGTCGGTGCACCACGCGACGATTCCCCCGACCGCCGACTTCGACCGGCTGAACCCGGAGATCGATGCCGGCGCCTTCCGCGTCCCCGTGGTCGCGGAGCCCTGGCCGCGCACCGGGCCACGGCTGGCCGCGGTCAGCAGCTTCGGCATCGGCGGGACCAACGCGCACCTGCTGGTCGAGGAGGCGGCACCGGCCGAGGACACTGCGTCGGCGGAGGACGCCGACCGCGGGCAGCGGCCGTTCGAGCCGCTCCTGGCGCTGTCCGCGCACAGCGCGTCGGCGCTGCGTTCGGACGCCCGCCGCATCGCCGACCACCTGACCGCCCACCCCGGCGACTACGAGCACGTCGCACGCCATCTGCGCACCGGACGACCGGCGTTGACCCACCGGGCGGCATGCGTCCTGCCCGACGCGGCTGCCGCCGTGGCGTGGCTGCGCACCCTGGAACCAGCAGGTGTCACCGATGCCCCGCCCGAGCGGGCCGATGCCCTCACGCTGACATCGGAGGACGTGGCGCGAGCCTGGACCGCGGGCCACGACGTCGACTGGCGGGAGCGGCCGGTCCCGGCCCCCTGGAACTTCCCGCCGCCCTCGTTCGACCTCGCCGACTACGACCTCCGCCGGTCCAGCACCCCTTCGCCCGCCGACGCGGAACCCCGGTTCCCCCGGCGGCTCCCGTCCGACCGCTGGCTGCACCAGAAACACTGGGTCCGGTGGCGCCGGGCCCGTTCCGGGACCTCGCCCGCCCCCGGGCACACCGTGGTGGTCGTCGGCGCAGCCTCGTCCGAAGAGGCGTCCTGGGCGGCTCTGGCAAGGGGCGGCGCTCGCGTGGTGCGCGTACGGGAGGACATGGGCGGCTTTGCCCGCCTCGGCCCCGACGAATACCGTGCCGATCCGGCCGACACTCATCAACTCGGGCGCGTCCTGGCCGACCTGGACGATCCTCCGGGCACTCGGACCGACTGGCTCCACACCCTGCCCCTCGCGGTGCGCGGCGCTGTGGACGAGTCCACGGTCGATGCCGCGGTCCGGGCGTGCCTGGACACCGTCGCGGCCCTGTGCGCAGCGCTGGCGGACGTGCCCGCCGACTCGCGACCCCGGGCCTGGGTGCTGACCCACGCGGCCCAGCCCGTGACAGGCCCCGTCCAGCGGCCCGAACTCGCCCTGTCGGCAGCCGTCACCGAGGTGCCACGACAGGAACTGGGCCTGAACGTACGCTGGGTGGACCTACCGAACGCCGAACCGAGCGATTGGGCCGACCAGTTGTCGGCGATCCTGGACGAGGGCACACCTCCCGCCGCGCGGCTGGCCCTGCGTGACGGCCACTGGTGGTATCCCGTCCACCGGCCCGTGACCGAGGTGGCATCCGGCGGCCTGCCCGCGCCCGGCACCTCCTCCCGGCCGCAGGCCGGCACCCACCTGGTACTCGGCGGAACCGGAGGGATCGGCACCACCCTCGCCGCCCGCATCCTGCGCGAGGCGGACACCAGGCTCGTACTCCTGTCCCGCACGGCGGAGCTGCCGGCCACCCTCGCTCCCTGGGCCGGCCGGATCACCTGCGTGCGGGCCGACCTCGCCGAGGAGCCCCTGGACGACATCACCAGCCGTCTGAGCCCTCACCTGGAAGGACTCACGGGCATCATCCACGCGGCCGGTACGGCCCACGGCACGCTGCTGGCACGCCGGGACGCCCCGGCCACCCGCCCGGGCATCGCCGCGAAGCTGCGCGGCGCCCTGCTGGCCGAGCGCCTGATCGCCACGCACCGGCCCGGCACGGTCCTCTACTGCTCCTCCATGGCCGCCGAGCTGGGCGGGATCGGACAGTTCGACTACGTTGCCGCCAACGCCCTCCTCGACGGCTTCGCCCACCACACCGGCGACGACACCGCCACCGCAAGGTCCGCCCTCGCCTGGGACGCGTGGCGCGAGGTCGGCATGGCGCACAGCGCGCGCGTCCGGGACGCACGTCACCGAGCTCACCTCCAGGTCGCGCTCACCCCGCAGGAGGGCACCGACGTGTTCGACCGGGCGATGGAACTCCAGCTGCCACATCTCCTGGTCTGTACAACCGACTTGGCCGAAGCGGTGCGCTTCTACGAGGTCGAGCGGGAGGACACCGCCGCTTCGAACGCCGACGCGGTGGCGCGGACCGATGCCGGGAAGGGGGTCCCCTCCGGTCCCCCGATCGCCAACTTCCACGCCCACTCCGGTGACGGCGACGGCGACCGTGCCCCGGCCACCCGGCTGCTGGAGGCGACCCGATCCCTCCTCGGCCTGGAGACCCTGGACCCGGCGGCCCCGCTCTACGACCTCGGCGCCGACTCGCTGACCCTGCTGGAGCTTCTCGACGAGGTGAAACGGCTCTACGGCACGGACCTGGACCTGTCCCGGCTGAGCCACCGGGTCACCCTGGACGAGATCCTCGGCCACCTCACCGGTGGTGTCCTCGCGGCCGAGCGGACCCACACCGTCGCGGTCGACGTCTGGCAGCACGGCACCGGTGCCGACGTGCTCTGCCTCGTCCACCCCGTCGGCGGCGACATCCAGGCCTACCGGACCCTGGTCTCGGCCCTGCCGGCCCACCTGACGGTCTGCCTGATCGCCGACCCCGCTCTGAGCGCGCCGGACGGTTCCGACTGGTCCCTCACCGAACGCGCCGGCCACTACCTGACCGCCGTACGAGGGAAGTTCCCCGCCTCCGATCATCAACTGCGTCTGGGAGGCTGGTCGTTCGGCGCGTGGACCGCCCTCACCATGGCCGCCCTCGCGGAGGAAGGCGGCGAGCCGGCCGAAGCCCTCTATCTGCTCGACCCGCCGTCCCCCGACCCGGGAAGCCGTCCCGTGCCCGACGACGACCAGGTCGCGGCCGTGTTCGCGTACGAACTGCGCGGAAACCGGGCCGACGGTGCCCTCGCCGAGCGGGGGAGGGCCTACGCCGAACGCCTCGCCCGCCGCTGCAGGGCCAACCTCGCGGCCATGGCCGAACACCGGCTGCCCCGCGTGACGAGCACCCCCAGCACCCTGTGGCTCGCCCAACAGGCCGTCCAGGAACTCCCGGTGGCGATGGCCGCCCCGTCCACGGCGGGGGAGTGGAACACCCTTCTGCCGTCCTCGACCCGGATCCACCAAGTCCCCGCCAACCACTACGAACTCGTCGCCGACCCCCATGTGCGCGCGGTGACCACGGCCATTTCGGGCGACCTCACCACCCAGCCCCTGGCCCCCGCGACCACCACCGGCGACCGCCGCGCCCCCGCGGCCCGCTCCTGACCCGGCAGCCGAGGAGACCAACGCCGTGGCACACCCGTACACCCGACTGCCCGCCCGATCGTTCTGGCGCACCGCCGTGGCCGAACCCGACCCCCAGGACATCCACGACCTGTGGAGCCCCAAGTTCCCGATCGGACAGGACGATCCGGTCGTCACCGCGGGCTCCTGCTTCGCCCGCCACATCGGTCGCGCCCTCCTCGCCGAGGGCATGCACTGGTACGACGCCGAGCTGCCGCCGCCCGGACTGACCGCGGCGGAGCAAGACCAGTGCGGCTACCGCCGGTTCTCCTTCCGCACCGGCAACATCTACACGGCCGCCGCCCTGCGCCAATGGGTCGCCTGGGCGCTGGACGAGGAGAAACCGCCCGAGGAACTGTGGGACGCTCAGGGCGCGTTCCTCGACCCGTACCGGCCGACCATCGAACCGGGCGGGTTCACCTCCGTTGAACAGGCCCTCGCCGCCCGGACGGTGACCCTCCGCGCGATCCGTACGGCGCTGACCCGGGCGCACTGCCTCGTCTTCACCCTCGGCCTGACCGAGGCATGGTGGGACACGGCGCACGGCACCGTACTGCCGCTGTGCCCCGGCACGGCCGGCGGCACCTTCGACGCCGCCCGGCACGTCCTGCGCAACCACACGGTCGCGGAAGTGGCCGACGACCTGAGGGCCGTGCTGGACCTGGCTCGCGGCCTCAACTCCCGGCTGCGGATGGTCCTCACGGTCTCGCCGGTGCCCCTGACGGCGACCGCCACAGGCCGGCATGCCCTCGTCGCGACCACTCACTCCAAGTCCGTACTGCGGGCTGCGGCAGGGCAACTCGCAGACGAACTCGACCACGTCGACTACTTCCCCTCGTACGAGATCGTCACGGGTCTTCCCTACCGGGCGAGGTTCTACGAGCCCAACCTGCGCACCGTCACCCCCGAGGGGGTCGCCTTCGTGATGCGGCACTTCTTCGCCGCGACGACCGGCCGCCCGCTTCCCGCGGGACCCACGGCCCCGCAACTCCACCCCACCGTCGGCGCAGAGGAGCAATGGTGTGACGACGTCATACTCGACTACTACGGCCCCGGCCAGGTTCCTCCTGCTCGGTGACTCGCACGCCGGAGCCGTCGGCCGCGCGGCCAAGGAATCGGACCTCCCCTTCGTGGGCGGCCCGATCGGCTCCGGGCGGGACTTCCTCGGACCGTTCTTCGACCCGTCGGGCACGGACGACATCACCTTCCGTGACCCTGAAGCGCAGGTCCTGTACCGGGAGTTCCTCGACATGCTGGACACCCCCGCCCTCGGTCGGCTGACCATGCCGCTGGTGTGCACGTTCGGCCTGAGCGTGCACACCGTGGCCACCGCTGCCAACTGGGCCGTGCACCGGGACACCCACGGCGCCTACACAGCCGGCTTCCTGAACAGCGCCCACTTCAGGGACCTCGTACGCGCCACGGCCACCGGCGCACTGGCCTTCTATGACCGCGCAGGCGCCCTTGGACTGCGCATGCTCGCCCTGCTCCCGCCGCAGCGCGTCCCCGGCATGTCCGATCCCCGCGTGTTCTTCGCGGCCCAGGACGTACTCCACGGCGAACTGCGTGCCCGTGGCGTCGAGACCGTCGACCTTCGCACCCGCGTCACCGGGAGCGACGGCCTGCAACGTGCGCCGTTCTGCCAGGCGGACGACACCATCCACGGCAGCGTCGGCTTCGGCCGCCTGATCCTCTCCGAACTCCTCGACCGGGGCCTGTGACCTGGCCGGCCCCCGCACCCCTGCCGGCACCCGCCGCAAGGCCCCTGTGAGCCCGCGGCCCCGCCGCACATCCCGACCACACCAGCCACTCCACGTACAAGTGAGGACGCATCATGGAAGCGCACGCACTGGAAGCCGTCGAGCGGATCACCACCCGCCCCGCCGAGCCCTACGAGACGATCACCGTCGACCCCGTCACGCCGCTGATCGGCGCCGAGGTGTCGGGCGTCGACCTGAGCGAGGAGCTCACCCCGCAACAGGAGAAGGAGATCCGGCACGCGTTCCTGGCCCATCATGTGCTGGTCTTCCGTGACCAGGACCTCACCACCGAGCAGCACAAGCGCTTCGCCGGCCTCTTCGGAGAGCTTCACCCGGTCGCCCTGCCGGAGGAGGGCAGCGACCCGCACGTCCTGGAGATCCGGGCGACCAAGGAGTCCCGTGCCGTCGCAGGCAACGGCTGGCACGCCGACGGCACCGCCGACGCCGAACCCTCCCTCGGCTCCCTGCTGCACATCACGACCGTCCCCGAGGGCGGCAGCGGCGGCGACACCCTGTTCGCCAACATGCACCTCGCCTACGAGCTGCTCTCGCCGGCCATGCGGACCTTCCTCGACGGCCTGACCGCCGTGCACGACGGCGCGCTGCCCTGGATGGGACAGCCCATACCGCCCGAGTACGACATCCCGCGCAACGAGCACCCTGTCGTGGTGCGCCACCCCGAGACGGGCCGCAAGCTCCTCTTCGTCAACGGCCCCTACACCTCGCACATCACCCAGCTGTCACGCCCCGAGAGCACGGCCCTGCTGGACATGCTCTACGCGCACATCGCCCGCACCCCGCTGCTTCAGTGCCGGGTCCGCTGGCAGCCGCGCAGCCTGGTGTTCTGGGACAACCGCTGCGTGCAACACCACGCCGTCTGGGACTACTTCCCCCACAGCCGCTACGGCCGTCGCGTCGCGGTCAACGGCACCCGCCCCCAGGCCTGACACCGAACCGGGCCCGCCCACCGAACCCCCGACCGCCCTCCCCGCCTGCCCGGAAGCAAGGGACACCGCCCATGAACGCGCCCCCCGAAACCGAACCGCCTCTCCTCACGGAGGGAGAGCCGACCCGCGTCCGCACCGGGGAGGCGGCCGGCCCCGGGGGCCCGCCGCACTGGGCCGACCAACTGACCACGGTCCTGCGGGAGTTCCTCCCCACGGCCGAGGGCATCCCCGGCACGGACGACCTACGCCGCGCCGGCCTGCCGGCGATCCACCGGTGGCAGGCCAGGACGGTCCTGCCTCTGCTGACCCGCGCTGAGCCGGACGGCGGCCCAGGCGCCGAGCCTGGGGCCGAGTCCCCATCGCCTTCGCTACCGACGGGGTGCCTGATCGACCTGCACCTGCGTGCCGCCCGGGGCCACACCGTGGACGAGCCGGCCTGGGCCACCGCCCTGCACCCGGTGCTGCTCGACACCTACCGCAGGGCCTATCCGCACGCCGCCGCCTACGCCGAGGCACACGCCAACGCCCGCGACTACGCCCTGGCCAACGGCAGGTCGCCCGCCGAGGCCGACGACTACGGGCACACCTATGCCCGGCTCAGCACCGCCGCGAACGCCGAGTCCTTCGCGACCGCCCACGCCGACGCCCTCGCCCCCGTCCTGGCCCACGCCTACGCCACAGCCGACGCGGGCGCCTACACCGAAACCTTCCCCGGATCCCAGACCCGCGCGGCAGCCCACGCCTTTGCCCCCGCCGGCCAACCACCGGACCACACCGTCTTCCGCCACTTGACCGACGGCTTGGGGGCTGCCCTGAACGACACTTCGGTCTGAAGCTCTGACGTCACGCCCTCAGTGGCCGACGGCACACTGCCCCCATGGACATCATTTCGTCGCCCGGGCCGGTTCCGGCCGCTCGCCCGCTCGCCCGGGTGGAGTCGATGGGGGCCCGTTGATCGTCGTACCCACGCACTGAACGTCGAGTACGCCTACGGCGGCGAGCTCCCGGAACAGGCGGATGTCCGGCTCCCGCCCGGCCGTTGGACCGTCCGGGCCGTCCACTCCCGCGACGACGACCTGGCCTCCGTGGGCCTGGTCCAGCTTGTTCCCGCCCTTTCCCAGCGGCAGATGGCACGCACCCGGCTGTCCCGGAGACCGGCCGCCCGGCCGTCGCCTCAGTAGCCGAGGCTCGTCGTGTACGCGCACTCGGTGTAGACGTAGCCCGGCGACAGCTTGGCGGTGTCGGAGGCGGGGGACTTTCCGGTGCCGCTCCGGGACTTGTGCACGAAGTAGGTGGTGCCGACGGGCAACCGGATGGTCCGCTGCGGGTAGTGCTTGCCGCTGTCGCCGCACGGCTTGAAACCGAGCCCCAACGTGCTGCCGAAACCGTACGTGGCGCAGCTCCCGCACGCCTTGAGGTCGAAGCTACCGGTCACCGGTCCCGTGAACAGGACCGTGATCTCGTCGGGGCTGTCGTTCTTGACCGTGACGGCGATGCTGCCGCCCGACGCCGTGGTCGGCAGACGCTTGCCGGCCGCGGGCACCGTCTGCGCGACCTCCGCGGCGATGGCTATCTTCTGGGCGCGCGCCCGGTTCTTGTGGTGCGGGTTGTTCCTGGCGAAGTCGTTCATGGTGGTGACGGCGTCACCGAAGTTCCCGTCCTTGTACTGACGCACCCCGCAGGCGTACGCGCCCGAACGCGCGCTCCGCGAGGCCCGGTCGGCGTCCTTGCCGAGGGTGCCGGCCAGGCCGGCCTGCTCCCCGGGAAGTCCGCGGACCTGGGTGTCGAGACCGTTGAGCCGCTGGACGGCCGCACAGGGGTCGTCGCCGCCCACGGCCCCGACCGCCTTGTCGACCGCGGTCCTCACGGCGGGTTCCACCTTCCCGGCCTGTGCGGACTTGGGGAAGGTCGACAGGAGCTCGCCGAACTGCGCGGTCCAGTCCGCGCCGCCGCTACTCAGCGAGGCTGCCGCGCACTCGTAGAGCGACGTGGCCAGCCGGTCGTCGGGCCAGGTGGCCAGGTCCCCGAGTGCCTTCTCGCCCATCGTGCGCGGGACCGTACGGAGGTACTTCAAGGGCGATACGGCGGAGCAGTAGTTCCTCTGCGCGTACGGGGCGCCGACGGTGGCGTAGTAGGTCTTGAGACGGTCGGGAACACGCCGGGCCGCGCGTGAACCCGGGTGGTCGTCGCGCAGCGCGCCGTAGACGGCCAGCGCGCGGCGGTAGTCGGCCTCCGCCGTCTCGAACGTCTGCTTCCCGGACTGCCTGACCAGCTTGTCCGCCCGGTCGAGCCGGTCCAGCAGCATCTGCTCCGTGGCCTCGTGGCGCGCCCCGTCGTACAGGACGACCCCTCCGGCGGGTACGGCCAGCAGTACGACGCCGAGCGCGGCCGCGATCAAGGCGCTCGGCAGCAGCGCCAACCGGGTCCGCAGGCCCACGGAGGCGCCGTGCGCCGCCGCGAGCACCAGGAAGACCAGGTAGAGCACGACCGTCGCGCCGGGAACCCCGTCAGGGTGCGCGGGCAGGGCCACCAGAAGCAGGATCGCCGTCGCGACCCAGCACGCCGCCATCAGCCCCCAGCGGCGTACGACGGCGTAACCGAGCCCGAGCCCGCTGAGGTTCAGCAACGCCACCGCGAGGGCCCGCCACGGATCGGCGGGAGCGGGCGGCGGCGCGGTAGGCATCGGTGGAACGACGACGTCGTCACGAGCACCCTGAGGATCCCAGGACATGACGGTTCCCCCCGTCAATCACGCCTGAAGTTCTATGACTTGTCAGCGTACGGTCAGTAAGCGACCGGCGACAGGGCCCGCACGGAGCGTCCACGACCCGCCTGCCCCACCGAAGGGCAGACACCCCGCGTTGCACACCGAGTGACGCACGAAGCGCGCGCTTCACCGAACAGTCAGTCCGCCGCGGGCTTCGAGGTGTCCTTCGCTCTCGCCCCGCCGTACGCCACCGGTCAGTACCTCGGCGTGTTCGGCCTCGGTGCCGGACTGTCCGAGGCCGTCGGGCCGGGGCTTCTCATTGTGCTCTGCGTCACTTGGGGGCGCCCCGGTTGGTATGTGCTCGGGGCACTCTTCGCGCTCACGGGGACGGTGGCACCTGGTGCGGTCCGCTGGGCGGAGAGCCATCAGCGCGGCAGGCAACCGCACCTCGCCGTCCCGGAAACGAGGCAAGATCGTCTTCTTGGTCCTGTTTGATGCCACCTTGGCGGGCGGTTTGTGACGGTGCGACATGTGCGGCCCGCTCGTCGGCCCTGCTCGGTGACCGGGTCCGGTCGCGGAGACGAAGTCGCCAAGACACCCATGTGTCGGCGGTACCGGTGCACCTGACGGCCCTTGCTCTCTGGTGAGTGGCGCTCTCGCCGTGTAACGTCGCTGGCAGATGTCGTGGTTCGCAGTACCTGCCCGCGCCGTGGTGCGGGCGTTTTGCTGTGCAGTGCCCGAGGACCAGGACGACTACCTCCGGGTCCGCGCGGTGCGGATCCGTCATCGAGTGAGAGGCACTGGCATGGCCAGCGGAACTGTCAAGTGGTTCAACGCCGAAAAGGGCTTCGGTTTCATCGCGCAGGACGGCGGCGGCCCCGACGTCTTCGCGCACTACTCCAACATCAACGCCAGTGGCTTCCGTGAGCTCCAGGAAGGCCAGGCGGTGACCTTCGACATCACCCAGGGTCAGAAGGGCCCCCAGGCGGAGAACATCACCCCCGCCTGACCTTTGCGTCACGCCGGCACGGTGCCTCGAGTATCAACCATGTTCGAGGCACCGTGCATTGCGGCGGATCACGAAGGCGCCGCCGGTCTCCCCGACGGGCAGCCGGGCCATGTGACGACACGTCAGTAGCGTGACACCCGCCCGGGGGACGCGCACGCACCACCTTTCCCGCGCCATCGGCGCCGAGGCTCGGGCGGCCCAAGTGCCGCCGTGCTGCTTCGCCCGCTTCCTGCCTCGCATCGATTTCCATGGCCCGCGGCCGTGTTGATGATGATGATGCGTTTCATCCCTGACGTCGCGGAAGCGCCTGTCGCCGGTTCTGCCGGCCCTTCAGCGGCGGTTCGAGCGCGGCGCGTACGGCGTCGTAGGCCGTGGCCGACCAGGCGCGCGAGGATCACCCGTCCGGCCCGTGTGGCCTCCCGGCTGGATGGGCCCACTGCGGCACTCTGACCGAGAAGGTCTCCTTTCCTCCCCTGCGTGCGGTTCCGCAATGCCACCGGGTGACGGCCTGTCAGGAACGCCTGTCAGGAACGTGGGCGCGAAGGCGCTGCCATCGGGTCGGGGTCGATCACGGTGACGAGATCTGCCCGGTGACGAGCCCCGCCGGCCGTGTCACGCGGTCGGATCGGACCGGAGTGGTGTTACTCACTTTCGGGTGACGGGTGGGCGAGGTGCGCCGATGTGCCGGATGCCCGTTTATCGCCTGGATGCTGTAGGAGTACGGGAGTTGGCGACGACAGGCGATGACTCTTCGGCTTTCAGCAGTTAAAGGGCCGATACAGGTGCCTGTAACCGACATGTTCGTAATTGGTAACAGGGGTCGTGTGTTGCCCGTACCGGGCGGCGATGTGGAGCAACTTATGAGTCCTCGGCCACCGGGCCGGGACTCGCACAGGGTCGCACCGCGCAGTTCCCCGCAGTGGGGTGCTCGCACGGGGTGTACCGGCTCTCGAACCTTGAGGAGCATTCATGTCCGTTTCCACGTCTGTCACGGCTCGTCGTCTGGTGGCCGCCGCCCTCGCGGCCGGCGCAATGGTCGGCTCGGCCTCCGTGTCGGCCTCGGCCGCGGAGCCGCGCTTCGAGCGCACGCACGTCGCCATCAGCAGGGTCCAGAGCGACGCGCCGGGCTTTGACGACCGCTCCAGCCGTTCCCTGAACGCGGAGTGGGTGGAAATCACCAACTCCGACCGTCACGGAGTGAACCTGGACGGCTGGACGCTGTCGGACAAGGACGGCAACCGCTACACCTTCAACCACTACCGTCTGGCCGGCCGTGCCACCGTCCGGATCCACACGGGCTTCGGCCGTGACACCAGCCGTGACCTCTACCAGGACCGCCGCAACGAGGTGTGGGACAACCACTCGGACGTCGCCACGCTGCGGACCGACCGCGGTCGCTTCGTCGACAGCGTCTCCTGGGGCCGCCACCACGACCGTGACCACGGTCGTGACGACAACCGTGGGCACGGCGACAACCACGGCGGCGGCCACCACGGGCACTGAACGGCCCTTGACGGCACGCCCGTTCAGAGGCCGGGAGATGGAGATGGCCGGCTGAGAGCCGGGCACAGTCAGACCCCGTGATCACTCGGCTCGTCGGACGGACTCGCTGAGGAAGACCCGCACCGGACGGTGCGGGTCTTCCGCGTCCGGGCGCGAGAGGCTATCCACGCGGCCGGACGGAGCTCATGGCGCGCCCGTCCCGATCCCGATGCCGCTGAGGAGCAGGGTCACATCCACCGTTGCCACGACGACCGCCGTCGCGAACGCCAGCCGCTCCCAGCGGCGGCCCAGCACCGTCCCCGTCACCGCCACCAGGAAGACCACCGCCAGCGCCACCACCTCACGTCCGCCGGGCGGTCCCGCGGGTCCCAGCGCCAGCAGCGCGGACGCGATCACCAGGGGTACCGGAAGCAGCAGCCGCGCACGATCGGGCCCCAGCCGCTGCGGCCACCCTCGTACGCCCGTCGCCAGATCCCCACGGATGTCCGGCAGGACATCGCCCAGATGCGCTCCGACCCCCAGGAGCGCCCCGGCCCCGACGACCCACCAGGCCGGCCACGGACGGCCCGGCAGCCCGAGTGACACGAACGCCGGGAGCGCGGCGAACGCCAGCGCGTAAGGCGCCCAGGACCAACGGGTCGCCTTGAGCCGCACGTTGTACGCCCAGCCCGCCCCGACCGCGGCCAGGTGAACGACGCCGGCCCAGAGGCCGCAGAAGAGCGAGAGCGGCACACACAGGGCCAGCGCCGCGTACGCGGCGGCCCAGAGCTGTGTCGCACCGATCACGCCGTCCACGACCGGCTTGCCACGCCGCCCCGCCGCCAGGTCCCGCCGCGCGTCGAACGCGTCGTTGCACCAGCCGACCGACAACTGCCCCGTCAGGACGGCGGCGCCGACCAGGACACAACCCCCGGTTCCGCGGCCGGCGATCACGGCCAGCGCAGCCGCCAGCGTCGTGACGGCCACGCTCGGCCCGGGGTGGCACGCTCGGCCCAGACCACCCACCCGGCCGGTCCCGTTTCCCGCGGTATCACTGGACGTCGAGTGCTCGGGAGTACCCACCCGGCGATGGTAGGAGCCTTCGCCCGTCCAGCCTGGGCGCGCCACGGGGCGAACCGCCGGACGGGCGATCCCTGGTGGCGAAGTGCCGGTCCGGGGAAGGCATGCGAAGCAGCCCACCCCAGTCGGTTTTCGGACGGGAGCCCTATGACGCGGATCGCCGCCGTGCACGGTGCCCTCGCGCCGCACCGCCACACCCAGTCCGAGATCACGGACATGGTGGCCCGCACGTGTCTGCCCGAGGGCACCGACCGCCGTGTCCTGGACCGGCTGCACCGAGGCGCGCGGGTCCGTACCCGCCATATGACGCTGCCACTCGAACAGTACGAGGCCCTGGATGGATTCGGCGCCGCGAACGACGTGTTCATCGCGGCCGCCACGGACATGGGAGCCAAGGCCGTCCGGGAAGCCCTGCGCCTGGCCGGTCTGTCCGCGGCCGACGTGGACCTGCTGATCTTCACCTCCGTCACGGGCATCGCGGCGCCCTCCGTCGACGCCCGGGTCGCGGGCCGCCTCGGACTGCGTCCGGACGTTCGGAGGCTGCCGATGTTCGGCCTGGGCTGTGCCGGCGGAGCCGCGGGCCTGTCCCGTATGCACGACTATCTGCTGGGCCGGCCCGACCAGGTGGCGGTGCTGCTGTCGGTCGAGCTGTGCTCGCTCACGTTCCAGCGCGGCGACCCTTCCCTGGCCAACATGGTCGCCACCGGTCTGTTCGGCGACGGCGCCGCCGCGGTGGTGGCCTGTGGATCGCGTCGTACGGGCGAAGCCGTCGGCCCCGCGATCGTGGACACGCGCAGCCGGCTGTACCCCGAGAACAGCGGCGTCATGGGCTGGGCCATCAAGAACTCGGGTTTCCAGGTCGTCCTGGACCCGGAGATCCCCGACGTGGTGCGCCGTCACCTCGCCGATGACGTCGAGGGGTTCCTCGGCGACCACGGTCTGAAGCCGAAGGACGTGAGCGCCTGGGTGTGCCACCCCGGAGGACCCAAGGTCCTCGAGGCCGTCACCGAAGCGCTCGATCTGCCCGACGGGGCCCTCGACGTGACCTGGCGTCATCTGGCCGAGGTCGGCAACCTCTCCTCGTCGTCCGTGCTTCATGTGCTGCGCGACACGCTGGCCGCCCGCCGCCCGCCCGCCGGTACGCCGGGTCTGCTTCTGGCGATGGGGCCGGGATTCGCCTGCGAGCTGGTGCTGCTGCGCTGGTAGGCCGCCCGGCGCACGACATGGAACGGTGGGACACGGACACATGATCTGGTACGTACTGCTGGTGGCCGCCGTAGCCGCCGAACGGGTCGGCGAACTCGTCGTCGCCCGCCGCAACGAACGGTGGAGCCACGCTCGCGGCGCGGTCGAGGCGGGCCAGGGCCACTACCCGGCGATGGTCGCCCTGCACACCGCCCTGCTGCTCGGCTGCCCGGTCGAAGTATGGCTGGCCGACCGGTCCTTCCTCCCCGCGCTCGGCTGGCCGATGGTGGCCGCGCTGGCGGGTGCCCAGGCGTTGCGCTGGTGGTGCATCGCCACACTGGGGTCCCGCTGGAACACCCGGGTGATCGTCGTGCCCGGCCTTCCCCTGGTGGCCCGCGGCCCCTACCGGTTCCTGCGGCACCCGAACTACGTGGCCGTCGTCGCGGAGGGCGTGGCGTTGCCGCTCGTGCACACCGCCTGGGTCACCGCGGCCGTCTTCACCCTGGCCAACGCGGCCCTCCTGACCGTGCGCATCCGGTGCGAGAACCGGGCACTGGCGGCCGTGACCACCTCGATCACCTCCGTTCCGGCGTGATCGACGTCCTGGTCGCCGGTGGCGGACCGGCCGGTCTCGCCGCCGCCATTCACAGCGCGCTGGCCGGTCTGGAGGCCGTGGTCGTCGAGCCGCGGACCGCGCCGGTGGACAAGGCCTGCGGAGAAGGTGTCATGCCCAGCGGCGTCGCCGCGTTGCGGGCACTCGGCGTCGAGGTCGCCGGCAAGGAACTGCGCGGCATCCGGTACGTGGACGGCGCGGCCCGCGCCGAAGCGCTCTTCCGCGGCCACCGAGGGCTCGGAATCCGCCGTACGGAGCTGCATCACGCACTCCACCAGCACGCTCTGCGCCTCGGTGTGCGGATCGTGCCGGGCAAGGTGGGTGAGGTGCGCCAGACAGCGGACACCGTCACCGCCGCGGGTCTCACGGCACGTTGGCTGATCGCCGCCGACGGCCTGCACTCCGCCGTCCGCCGCGGCCTGGGACTGGAACTGCCCGGCGCCGCGCACCGGCGCTACGGACAGCGCCGGCACTACCGTGTCGTGCCCTGGACGGACTTCGTCGAGGTCCACTGGTCGGGGCACGGCGAGGCCTACGTGACACCGGTCGCCGACGACCTGGTCGGCGTCGCGGTCCTCAGCCGCCTGCGTCGCGGCTACGACGAGCACCTGGGCGAGTTCCCGGCTCTGACCGCGTCACTGCGCGGGGCCCCTGCCACGGAGGTGCGGGGCGCCGGGCCGCTGCTGCAACGGGTGCGGCGCCGAGTCGCCGGACGCGTCCTGCTCGTCGGTGACGCGGCGGGCTACGTGGACGCTCTCACCGGAGAGGGCATCGCCCTCGGGCTCGCGACGGCCGGAGCCGCCGTCCACTGCCTCGCGGCGGGACGCGCGGCGGACTACGAGCGGGCGTACTCACTACTGACACGCCGTCACCGGCTGCTGACCGGAGCCCTGTTGACCGCGAGCCGCCGTCCCGGCACCGCCCGGCTGATCGTCCCCATGGCGTCCCGGATGCCCCCGGTGTTCACCGCCGCGGTCCACGCCCTGCAGTAGCGCGTACGACAGAGCGGTCTCGCGGCCTGTCCAGGTGAACCGAGTTCGGCTTCCTGTCGCTCGACGGCGTGGCGCATCCCGAATCGGTCTCTCGGGCGTCCGGCGCCGGTGGGTGACGTCGGCCATGAATCAGTGGGTGTCGCGAGATGTCCGCGGTGGGCACAGCGGCCGGGCGGCCGTCACCACCGCGGACATGTGCGGTTGCGGGACGCGTGCGGGCGTCGTGGAATCAGCGGTTGCGGATGGCGCTGGTGGTGAAGAATCCGGTTGCCGCGGCGGCGACGAGAGCACAGACAGACAACAACATGGTTCGACGCACGGGACGTCCTCTCTGAATGATCGTGGGCAGGTACGTTGCACAACGCCGGTCATGCCTTCGGGGGCTCGCCGCTGTCCCATACGCCACCCGCATGGACGCGATGCGGGGCGCCGGGGCGCGGAGGGAGGGATGGGAAGCGAGCGCTCCCCGAGAGTGGTAACGGCTGTTACCATGCCGGTATGGCGAGGACACAGATAGGCGCGCGGATCGACGAAGACGTCCTGGAGCTTGCGAAGTCCAGGGCCAAGGACCGCGGGCAGAGCGTCGGCGAATACCTGTCCCAGCTGGTCCTGGAGGACGCCGACGGCCTGCGCGCCCGAGGCCTGGACGCCGCCCGGCGCTTCCTCGACGAGCACCAGGACGTCTTCGACGAGGTCGAGGCCGAAGACGTCCGGCAGGCCGCCCGGGAGACGCACGCAGCGTAATGGATCTGCACATCGACGTCCCCTGGATCCTGCAGGTCGCCGAGATCGCCGGGGCGGGTGATCCGGCCCCCGACGACTACGGGGTGCCGGTGGCCGCGGTCGCCTGCCACAAGGCCCAGCTCCTCGAGCAGCCGGTGTACGACGGCGCCTATGCGCGCGCCGCCGCACTGGTGCACGTCCTCGGCCGGTGCCGGTGGCTCGAGCGCTCCAACATGGCCGTCGCGGCGGCCACGGGCGTGATGTACCTGGAGGCCTCGGGCATCCCCGTGAAACCCACCCGGGACGACGCCGTCGCCCTGCGTGACCTGCTCCGCGACCCCGCGTGCAGTGCCGCGAAGATCGCCGTGCTCCTGCGCTCCTGGCCCGCGGTCACCTGATCCGCGCGTGTGGGCTCCTGGTCGGCTCGGGCCGGCTCAGAGGACGCGGGCCACTCCCGCGTAGATGCCGCTGTTCTCCGGCCTCGGCCTGCGGGCCGACTTGAACCACTCCGTCGCCGTCGCCAGGCCCGGCTCGACCAGTTCGAGACCGTCGAAGAAGCTCTGCACCCCGGCCCGGTTACGGAAGCCGAGCTGGATGCCGCCCTTGGCGTACTCGGCGGTGACCTGATCGGAGAGTTCCGGGAACAGGTCGGAGGACGCGTGCGACAACACCAGGTAGCTGCCCGAGGGCAGCGTGGCGATCAGGTTGCGGACGATGTCGTGGGCGTCCTGCTCGTCGGGGATGAAATGCATCAGCGCGATCAGCGACAGCGCGATCGGGCGGGTGAAGTCCAGGATGTGCCGGGCGTGTTGGACGATCTCCTCGGGCCGCCGCACATCGGCCTGGATGTAGTCGGTGACACCCTCGGGCCGGCTGACCAGCAGTGCCTCGGCGTGACGCAGCACGATCGGGTCGTTGTCGGTGTAGACGACCTTCGCCGTCGGCGTGATGTCCTGGACGATCTGGTGGAGGTTGGGCTTGGTCGGAATCCCGGTGCCGATGTCCAGGAACTGGTCGATGCCCTGCTCCGCGAGCCACGCGGACGCCCGGTGCATGAACTCGCGATTCTGCCGGGCCGCGTCCCGCGCCTCCGGCGGCAGCTTCTCTCCCACGGCCTCGTCGACCGGGTAGTTGTCCTTGCCGCCCAGTAGCCAGTCGTAGACCCGCGCGGGATGCGCCTTGCTGGTGTCGAGCGTCGGAAACGACTGTCGGTCGATCGTCATGGAAGCTCCCATCGCACCACGAAAACGCGGCAGGCCGAGTGTTCGATCATCCTACTCGGAAGCGCCATGTGGTAAGTGCCGTAAGGGAGTTGGACCGAGGTCCGGGAACGGGACCGAGGGCCGACCGTGCGGGCTTGTGCGTGCACCGCCGGCGCGTCACGGAGAGTCGTCCGCCCCGGCCCAGGGCGTCCTCTCCACACCGCCGTTTTCGCGGTGATCGGCGTGGGTATCGGGCTCGCCCGGGCACTCACCGACGCGGAGACCCGGTCGTCCGTGTCCGCCGGGCGGTTGGCGGCGGCGTCCGGGCCGGTGCTCAACTCGCTGGTGCTGTGGGGGCGGTGGCCGTGACAGCGGCCGCGACCGTCCTGGATACGATCAGCGGCTCCGCGAGTGGGGCGGCGTCCGCTCCAACGACCGGACGCCCACAGGGGAGTTCATGGCGGCGAAGGAGATCGATGCGGCTCCTGGAACTCGCCCCTGGGCCAGGACCTCCTCAGGAAAAGGCTTGGGCGGGACGCCGCTCGGGCTGGTAGCTTGCACGGGCCGTGACGTCGTGCGAGGAGGTGAGACCCATGAACGCTGTACGCATGTGGGTGCTCCCCCTGTTGATCACGGTTCGGCCCTGCACATAAGCGGGTGTCGCCGGGAGCGCCTCGACAACCAGGCGAACCCGAAGGGCAACAACCCATGCATTCTGTGCATTTCACTGCGGAGACGTCGTCGAACGGCGTCGTAGAACGCGACTTCACTGTGGGTGAGGTCACCGGCGTGCTCTGGTCCGCCGCATCCGGCTCCGAACGGGCGCCTCTCGTGCTGATGGGGCACGGCGGCGGCACGCACAAGAGGGCGCCCGGCATGGCAGGTCGTGCGCTGCGCCTCGTGACCGACGGCGGTTTCAACGTGGCCACGATCGACGCGCCCGGTCACGGCGGCCGGCCGCGCACGGCGCACGACGAGCGGGAGATCGCCGAGCTGTACCGGGCGAGGGCGGCGGGCGAACCGGAAGGCCCGGTCGTCGTCCGCTACAACGCCCACCTCGCGGAGCGCGCCGTGCCGGAGTGGCAGGCGACCCTGGACGCGCTCCAGGAACTGCCGGAGATCGGCGCGGAGGGCCCGGTCGGCTACCTCGGCATCAACATGGGGACCGCGATCGGAGTGCCGCTCGTGGCGATCGAACCCAGGATCAGGGCCGCGGTCTTCGGCCAGCACTGGCCCGACGCCCTGGCCGAGAAGGCGCAGCGGATCACCGTTCCGATCGAGTTCGACATGCAGTGGGACGACGAGCACATCCCGCGCGAGTCCGGTCTCGCGCTGTTCGACGCCTTCGCCTCGAAGGAGAAGACGCTGCACGCCAACGCGGGAGGGCACAAGGAGCTGCCCAGGTTCGAGGCCGACAGCGCTGTCCGGTTCTTCGTACGGCATCTCGGCCGGGTCGGCGTCAACTCGCCGGCGTGATCTGACCTGACGGGTGTCGGCGTCCGGCCACCGGCCGGGCGCCGTCACCGCCGGCGCCGTCCCGGCAGAGCGTCAAGCCGCGGTGACCCTGGGTCTCTTCCCGGTCCGCGTGGTCGGGTCCGATGTCGTACGAGGGCGGCGGCACGGGCCTCGCGGGGTCCGTCGATCCGCGCCGCGGGGGACCTCTCGCGTCGGGTTTTGAACCGTGCTTTACACATGGACTGCAACCGCGGGGGAACGCCAGTAGTCCAACAGAACAGTGAGGCAGGCACGAATTGTGAGCCGGGGTAGATGTGAAGCGACGTAGCGGTATATCGATGGCACTCGTCATGGTTGCGGTGCTGGCTGGCACCAGCGCCTGTGGCGGGGGGACACCGAAGGCGAGTTCCGACGACGGAAAGGGCGGGACAGGCAAGGCGACGGCCAGCGTGAAGCCGTCTCCATCGAAGCCCGCGGGGCCACCGATGCTGCTGGAGACGATCACGCCGCAGACCGGCGCCACGGTCGGCGTCGCGATGCCGATCTCGGTGATCTTCACGAATCCCGTGGGCGAGAAGGCCCGTGCCGATGTCGAGAAGCACATGAAGGTGACCAGCTCCCAGCCGATGACGGGCGCGTGGCACTGGTTCGGGGACCGGCGGGTCGACTGGCGGCCCAAGTCGTACTGGGCGACCGGTACGAAGGTGAAGATCACCGCCGACATGAAGGGAGTGGCCAACGGCAACGGCCGCTACGGCACGCGTTCCTACGTGCACGACTTCACCGTCGGCGATGACGTCCGCGCGGATGTCTCCGTCACCGGACACACGATGAAGGTGACGAAGAACGGCGCGCCCGTACGCACCCTGTCGATCAACGCGGGGAGCGCCGAGTACCCGACGTGGAACGGCGTCATGGCGGTGATCGACAAGCAGGAGAAGGTCCACATGACCTCGTGCAGCGTCGGCATCAGCTGCACCAAGGGCGCCCCCAACTACTACGACCTGACGCTGCCCTGGGATGTCCACCTCACCCAGTCCGGCACCTACGTCCACTACTCGACGGGCGACCCGAACCCCGGCAGCGGCAGTGCCCGGGGCTCGCACGGCTGTGTCCACCTGTCGATGTCCGACGCCAAGTGGTTCTACGGCCAGGTCAAGCAGGGCGACCCGGTCTCCGTCACGGGCTCCCCGCGGGCGAAGGCCTCGGCCGACAACGGCTACGCCGCCTTCAACCTGAGCTGGGACCAGTGGCTGGCGGGCAGCGCGAGCGGAGAAGCCACCGCCGGGTGACGTGCGCGTCCGCGACGGACCCGTCGCGGACAAGCCGGTGCACCGGGCCAAGGCCGGTCAGAAGAGCATGGCCAGATCGCCCGGCCGCACCCGGGCCGTGACGGGGAGGGCGGCCTCGACCTCCCCGTCGGCCCCGTAGGGCACCGGCCGGTCCGCCTCGATACGGATCTCCCGGCCCCGCAGGATCACCACCTCAGGCCGCTCGGTGTGGGCGCCGGTCTTCAGCTCGTTCATCAGGGTGAAGAACAGGCGGCGCGGGGCCTCCCGGATCATGACGACGTCCAGCAGGCCGTCGTCCGTCCGCGCGGCCGGGGCGATGATGCGCCCGGAGCCGTAGTAGGCGGAGTTGGCGGCCACGACGGTGTAGCCCCGGTGGAGGTGCTGCTCACCGTCGACGGTGACGCGGTACGACGCCGGACGCCAGCCGGTGACCGCGCGCAGACCGCCGGCGTAGTACGAGGCGGCCCCACGCAGCAGGCGCGCGTGATTGGCGTGTCGATTGGCGAGCGCGTCGACGCCCGCGTACACACTGCCCAGGACAACGGTTCGGGAGTGCACCGCCGATTCCACCTCGATGGTGTCGACGCGTCGCGGCTCGTGACGCAGCAGGACGCGCGCCAGGTCCTCCGCGGCGGTGGGCAGCCGGAGCGCTCGGGCGAAGTCGTTGCCGCGGCCGGCCGGCACCAGGCCCAGTACGGTGTCCGTCTCGCTGAGCGCGCCGCCGATGCCCCCGGCCATCCCGTCACCGCCGACGGCGAGGACCACCCGGCCATGTTCCCCGGCGCGGAGCGCGATTTCCTGGGCGTGGGCCAGGCTGCGGCTGTACTCGGTCTCCAGTCCGGCTCCGGCCTCCCGCAGCAGGCGGGCGACCGGGAGCAGCGCAGCCGCCCCGGTGGAGCCGCCCGCGGTCGGGTTGACGACGGCGGTGAACTGTCGCATCGGTGTGCCTCCGGGCGGTGTCGGGTGGGACGAAGCGGAGCGGGCGGATCCTGAACACGGCGACAAGCGGTAGCCGTAGCCGGATCCCGGGCGCGGCAACGGCGTCGGAGCCGGAGCCTGATGACGCACCGGCGGCCCCGAGGCCGCCGGGAGGCGTTCACGGTGGTGGTCAGTCGATGGGCAGCAGGATCCCGGGGTTGAGGAGGCCGTCGGGGTCAAGGCGTCGCTTGACGGCGCGCAGGGCCTCGATGCCCAGTGGCCCCGCCTCCCGGAGGTACCAGTCGCGGTGGTCCGTTCCCACTCCGTGGTGGTGGCTGATGGTTCCGCCCGCGCTCAGGACGGCCTCGTTGGCGGCCCGCTTGGCCGGTGCCCAGTGGGCCACGGCGTCCTCGCCCTGGGCGGAGACGACGGTGAAGTAGAGGGAGGCGCCGTTCTCGTAGACGTGCGAGATGTGGCACATGACCAGGGGCGGGGTTCCCGCCGCGGTGAGCGTCTCGGTCAGCGCGGTGCGCACGGCTGCGTAGAGCTCGGGAACGCGTGACCAGAAGGCCGCGGTCTCCAGGGTCTCGGCGAAGGCCCCGGCGTCGAGCAGCGAGTCGCGCAGGTAGGGTGCAGAGTAGCGGCCGTGCGCCCAGCGTTCACCGGGCTCGGCGCCCAGATAGGTGCCTCCGGCCGCGCGCAGGACTTCGGCGGCCCGCTCGCGACGGTACGCCGTGTCCTCCTCGGTCCCCTCGTACCCGGCGACAGCCGTGCAACCGGCGTCCGGCGGTGCCCCGGCCGACCCGATGGCGTCGGGCTGGGCGAGACCGACGAAGGTCTCGGTCTCGTCGGACAGCCGCAGCACCGTGGGGCGCGGTCCGTCCTGGGCGAGCCGGCGCAGGGCGGTGGCGCCCTCCTCGAAGGACGCGAACCGCCACCCTTCGTAGATACGGGTCTGCGGCAGCGGCCTGATCCGGACGGTGACGGAGGTGATGACCCCGAAGGCGCCCTCGGAGCCGAGGATCAGCTGCCGCAGGTCGGGGCCGGCCGCCGAGCGGGGGGCGCGGCCCACGTCCAGGGTGCCTTCCGGGGTCGCGACGGTGAGACCGAGGACCATCTCGTCGAAGCGGCCGTATCCGGCGGAGGCCTGTCCGCTGGAACGGGCGGCGGCGAATCCGCCGATGGTGGCCCACTCGTAGGACTGGGGGAAGTGCCCGAGGGTGAACCCGTACTCGGCGAGGAGCGCCTCCGCGTCGGGGGCGCGCAGGCCCGGCTGGAACGTGGCGGTGCGGGAGACGGGGTCGATGGCGAGCAGGCCGTTCATCCGGCGCAGGTCGAGGGCGACGAAGGCGCTCCGCTCGGGGGCGAGGCCGCCGACGACGGAGGTTCCGCCGCCGAACGGGACGACGGCGAGGCCGTGTTCGGCGCAGGCGCGCAGCACGGCGAGCACCTCGTCATGGGTGGCGGGCAGGACGACGGCCGCGGGGGCGTCCCCGGCATCGCCCGCGCGGATCTTCAGCAGATCGGGCGTGGACTTCCCGCGGGTGTGCCTGATGCGGCTCTCCGCGTCGGTGAGCACCTGGTCCGCACCGCCGACGGCGTCCGCCAGCGCACTCAGGGCGGGGGCCGACGGGGGCTCGGAGACGGAGATCTCCTCAAGAGCGCGTACGGCGGTGTCCCGCGGCTTGACGCCGAGCAGATCCCGCAGCAGGCCGGTCACCGAGTCGGGCAGCGGCGCCGCCTTGGCGGGGTCGCCCCAGCCACTCCACAGCATGTCCATGAACGTAGTCCTCATCGGTCGGTTCGCGACGCGCCGTCTCCCGCACGGCCGCACAGGGCGTTACACTGTTACACATGGCGCCTATTCGTCACAACCAGTCGGACAGTGATCCCGTCCTCGACGCCGTACGCGACTGCGTCCTGGCGGTCGGAGTCCGGCGCACCACCCTGACGGACGTGGCGCGCCGCGCCGGCGTCTCGCGCATGACGCTCTACCGGCGCTGGCCCGATGTGCGGTCGCTGGTCGGCGATCTGATGACCCGTGAGTGGGTCGACGCGGCGACCGGCGCCATGCCGGAGCGGCGGCCGGGCCAGGAGACGCGCTCTCTGATCGTGGACGGGCTGGTGGCCGGAGTGGAGGCCTTCCGAGCCCACCCGCTCTTCCGCAAGATCATCGACGTCGACCCCGAACTGCTGCTGCCCTACGTACTGGACCGCCGCGGAGCCAGCCAGGAAGCACTCCTGGGCCTCCTCGCCGACGCCCTGACGGAGGGGCACGCCGACGGGTCGGTGCGGCTCGCCCCCACGAGACGGCAGGCGCGTGCCGTGCTGCTCGTGGTCCAGTCCTTCACCCTGTCGCTGCGGACCATGACCGACGAGGACGACCCCGAACTGACCAGCACCGCCTTTCTCGACGAGCTGCGCACCCTTCTGGAGAGGACCCTCACGCCATGAGCCCCACAAGCAGTCCGTCCGGCCCGGCGGCCCCGGCCCCCGGATCGTCGCTCTCCGCCGCCCGCCGCCGCCGTGAACTGACCGAGGCCGTGGGCGGCGACACCGTGGACGTCCTGGTCGTCGGACTCGGCGCCACCGGCGCCGGAGTGGCCCTGGACGCCGCCGCGCGCGGTCTCAGTGTCGTCGCCGTCGACGCCCACGACCTCGCCTTCGGCACCTCGCGCTGGAGTTCCAAGCTGATCCACGGCGGACTGCGCTACCTGGCCTCCGGGCAGCTCGACGTCGCCCACGAGAGCGCGGTCGAACGCGGTGTCCTCATGGAGCGCACCGCGCCCCACCTGGTGCGCGCCCAGCCCTTCGTCCTGCCCCTGACGCCGTTGGTGTCGCGCGGTCAGGCCTCTCTGGCCTGGGCCGGCTTCCGCGCCGGGGACACCCTGCGGCTGGCGGCCCGCACCGCCCGTGCCACCCTGCCCGCGCCGCGCCGCCTCTCCGCGGTGGAGGCCCGCCACCTGGCACCGTCCGTACGCCCCGGCGGTCTGCGCGGCGGGCTGCTGTCCTGGGACGGCAAGGTGACCGACGACGCCCGCCTCGTCACCGCGCTCGCCCGCAGCGCCGCCGCCCGCGGCGCGAAGATCCTCACCAGGGTCAGGGCCCTGGAGGTCGGCGGGACCGGTGCCCGCGTCCGTGACGAACTCACCGGAGAGCAGGGCGAGATCAGGGCCCGCGCGGTTATCAACGCGTCCGGTGTGTGGGCGGGCGACCTGGTCGGCGGCATCCGTATCCGCCCTTCGCGCGGAACCCATCTGGTGCTGCGCGCCGACCTGTTCGGGCCGCTGCCCGCAGGCCTGCACATCCCGATCCCGGGCGAGACCAATCGCTTCGTCCTCGTTCTGCCGCAGGACGACGGCCGCGTGTACGTCGGCCTGACCGACGAACCCGTCGACGGGGACGTACCCGACGTGCCCGAGGTGCCCGAGTCGGACATCGGCTTCCTGCTCGACGTCCTCGGCTCCGCCCTGGACACCCCGGTCAGGCGCCATGACGTCGTCGGCGCCTTCGCGGGGCTGCGCCCGCTGCTGGACACCGCACCGACCCGCTCGGGAGCAACCGCCCGCACCTCCGACATCTCTCGCCGGCACGCCGTCCTCACCTCCGGCGAAGGAGTGATCACCGTGGTCGGCGGCAAGCTCACCACCTACCGGCGCATGGCGCAGGACGCCGTCGACGCGGCGGTCGAGGCCCGGAGCCTCCGCGCCGGTCCTTCGACCACGTCCTCCCTGCCGCTGGTCGGAGCCGCGGCCCCGCACCGGCTCGGCTCGCTGGCCGCACCCGGCCACCTGATCCGTCGCTACGGAGCCGAGGCCCCCGCCGTCCACGCGCTCGGCGCCACCGACCCCGAGCTGAACGAGCCCGTGGTGCCCGGACACCCCGTCACACGGGCCGCGCTGCTGTGGGCCGTGCTCCACGAGGGCGCCCTCGACGAGGCCGACCTCCTGGACCGGCGCACCCGCATCGGCCTGGTGCCGAAGGACCGGGCAGCCGCTGTGGCCGCCGCCCGGGAAGCCCTCGACGCGGCCGCCGCCCGGCCTGCCTGACACCGCGCCACGGACGGCCCCGGGCTCTCCCCGGGCGGTGCCGCGCCACCCCCGCCCGAAGCGCAGGGCGGCCCCGGTCGGACACGGCGGCACGCCGACGGCGGGTCTCGGCGCACCGTCCATTGGCGGCACACGCGGTACGTGTCGGCCCGGCCACCACGGCTGTGGAGTCCGCGTTCCCGAGACTGACCGCATGAGCGAAGAAGCCGGACCAACGGAGTCCGCCGCACGGCGCGAACGTCAGCAGACCGTCGTCATGGCCACCCTCACCGTCCTGGCGGGCGCGGTCGACGCGGTCAGCTTCCTGACCATGGGGCACGTCTTCACCGCGCTCGCCACCGGCAATCTGCTCTTCCTGTCCTTCGCCGTCGCCGGTGAAGGACAGGTGCCGGTGGCCCGTCCCGCCGTCGCCCTGATCGCCTTCGTCCTGGGGGCCGCGGCCGGGGCCCTCGCCACCCGTGGTCTCGTCGCACGACACCGGCACTGGTTCGCGGCCGCCCTGGCGGTCGAGGGGGTGCTCCTCGCGCTCGCGGGTGCGACGGCCCTGTGGCGGCATGGATCGGGCTCACTCCTCGACCACCCGGACAACCTGGTCATCGCCATGGTCGGCTTCGCCATGGGCCTGCGCGCGGACACCGCCCTGCGCGCGGCGGTTCCCGGCATGCCGACCCTGCTGGTCCAGGTGTCGCTGGTCCGCCTCATCCACGGCCTCACCGGCGCCACTCCCGCGACCCCGCAACGGCGTACGATCCGGCTCCGGCTCGTCGCGACCGTCGTCGGCATCTTCGCGGGCGGCGCCCTGGGCACCCTCATCACCCCGTGGGGGACCGGCCATGCGCTGCTCGCCATCGCGGCCGCGGTCCTGCTCATCGCCGCACTCAACGTGCTCCTGGCCCGGTACCGCCTGCTCTCGCCGGAACTCATCGGCTGAACTCCCTTCCCCAGCAGTCCCTCCCGGTTGTGGAGACGGCGGCGGGGCGACATCATCTGTGCAGGTCACAGCCGTGCATCGGTTCAGGAGGCGGCATTTCTGCCAAGATCGGCAGCGGCCGTTCTCCGGGTACGTCCCCGACCGCTGCGCGGCGTCTGCTGCGTGACGATCCGCGCACGGCCGAGGTGGCCGAGCGCGAGGTCGTCGGGTTTCCCTCCGCAAGGCGCAGGCGCTGCTTCGTACCCTTCGGTCCGGGGAGAGGGCGCTGGCGCTCCGCCACCAGGGGCTGGGGTACGCGGCGCTCACCGAGGACGCGCTCATTCCCCTGAGCGGGGAGACGCCTTCGCGGCTCGCGAGGCCCCTGGTGATTCCGCGCCCCGCGTACGGCGCCGCGTCACGTGTGGACGTGTCCGCGGACGGACGACGGATCACCGTGTGGGGATCGCGGATCGACGGGCCCGGCGAACTCCTCGCAGCGGTGGGAGGACTCCCGCCCACCGACTGCTCCTACCTCACCGCGGTCCTGCCACGCCGCCACCGTGCCAGGGCGAGCGGGCGGCGGGTGGAGGTGCGGGTGGTCGAGGCGTGGCTCGCCGTCGTCCTGGCCGACGGCACCAGGCACACGGAGCTGTGGCGGCCGCCGACCAATCTGCTGGATGCCGACAGCCACCCCGCAGACGACCTGCCGCGGCTCCACCGCCGGCGCCGGCAGGCGGAGACCTGCTATGCGCGGTCGGCCGTGGTGGCCTGCTGATTCAAGCGTGCGCGCCGTGGTGCTCGGGTCGCCAGGGTGGAGTGGCGGCGCGGCTACCGTGGGTGCACGGCGTAGGTCAGGTGCGTCACCCGCGACGACGGCTCCGAACGGACCGGCTCCAGCGCGATCCTGGACGCGTCCACGCCGTCGAACAGGCGGGTGCCGGCGCCGAAAAGCACCGGTGACAGCGTGATCGAGAACTCGTCGACCAGGCCGGCGTTCAGGTGCTCCAGGATCGTCGCGCCGCCGCCGGCGATGCGGACGTCCCGGTCGCCGGCGGCGGCGCGGGCCTGGTCGAGGGCGTGCTCGATGCCGTCGTTGACGAAGTGGAACGTGGTGCCGCCGGGCCGCTCCCACGGGTCACGCTTGGTGTGCGTCACGACGAAGACCGGGGTGTGGAACGGCGCCTCATCCGGCCATGTCTGCTCGCCGAGGTCGAACATGCGCTTGCCCATGACGCTCGCGCCGGTGCGCTCGAACGTCTCCCGCGCGACGTCGTTGTCGCGGCCCTCCTCGCCGCCCTCGCCCAGCTTCAGGTTCTCCCGGAAGAACCGCAGCGGGAAGACCCACTGCTGCAGTTCCGTCCACTGCGCCATCCAGCGCCGAACGTCCGGGTCGCTCTGCTTGCCGGGCGCGAAGAGCTCGTCCTCGACGGGCACGGGCTCGGGCGCGATGAAGCCGTCCAGTGACATCGACACGCTGAAGAACACCTTCCCGGCCATCAGCCCTCCGCCCCCTTCCGAATGATCTCGGTGACGTAGGCCGCCAGGTTGCCCAGGGTCTGCCGGCCGCCCTCGATCGCGTGGTACTTCTCGACCGCCTCGTCGCGCAGTTCCTTGGTGGGGAACACCGTGTGCATCACGATCCGGGTCGCCGCCCCGTCCGACGCGAAGGTCAGGACCGACTCGAAGGCGTTCGGGTCGTCGCGGGACTCACCGTGCAGCAGCGTGATCCGCTCCGGCGGGGCGATCCGCAGCCAGCGGATCCACTCGGAGTAGTCGGTCCCGTCCGGCCCGTGCAGCACGAAGTCCCACTCCCCGCCCTCGCGGAACTCGAAGGACCGCGTGGTGGTGGTGAACCCCTCCGGACCCCACCACCGCGACAGGTGCCGGACCTCGGTGAACGCCTCGAACACCAGCTCCCGCGGCGCGTCGATGACCCGGGAGATCACGATCTCCCGGTCGGCCGTCGCCGACTCCGCCCGCGTTTCCTGCCTTGCCCCTGCCATCGGTCATTCCTCCTGCCGCGTCTGCTTGAGGTCCTGCACGTAGGTGTCCAGCCGGTCGAAACTCTCGTTCCAGAACCGCTCGAATCCGCCGGCCCACTCGTGGACCGGCCGCAGCCCGCGGGCGTCCAGGCCGTAGAGGCGCTGCTTGCCCGCCCCGCGGACCCGCACCAGCCCCACCTCCCGGAGCACCCGCAGGTGCTTGGACGCCCCCGGCTGGCTCATCCCCAGCTCCCGGGCCAGGTCGGTCACCGGCCGCTCACCCGCCCGCAGCAGCGCCAGGATGTCCCGGCGCTGCGGCTCGGCTATCGCGTTGAACGCGTCCGACGTCGTCGCTGCTCGTGCCATGGCAGCCATCGTATTCCCATATCGGAATACGTCAAGCGGGTTGGAAATCGCCCGGAGTCAACGCTCTTTACGTCGCGCCCGCCGCTCCTTCGAAGCCTGTGCCGCGGTGGAGATCTCCTCGTCCGCCAGTCGCCCCAGCAACGCGCCGGCGAAGACGACGACGCCCACTCCGACCAGCCAGGACTGGACGACCAGGACGGTGCCGAAAGGGCCGTAGGTGACAGCGCTGGAGGCGATCAGCGGTGAGAAGACCAGCCGTGAGAAGACCCGGAGACCGAGCAGGCCGAGCGCCGTGAAGGCCGCACCGGGCAGCAGGGCCCTCAGCGCGATCCGGCCGCCGAGCAGCATCCACTGCGACCACCAGAAGAACAGGACGGCGGTCAGGGTCGCGCTCAGCGTGCCGACAGCCGAGTGGCGCCACAGGGTGGTGGTCGCGGACACGTACAGGGATCCGATGAGCACGGCGAGCCACAGCACTTGGCGCCATCGCGCGTACCAGCGGGCCGGGGGCAGGTCCCAGACCTTCTCGTAGCCGGTCTGTACAGCCGCCCCGAAGCTCAGACCGAACACGGCGAGGGCGGCCAGGCCGAACGCGGTCGTGGTCTGCAGTACCTGCGCGGGCCCCGCGAAAAGCCGCGCGACCTGGTGCCGGGCGGCTCTCGACACCCCGAGCCCGTCGCCCAGCCACTGCGCGAACCCCCGGCCGTGCGCCGGATCGGCGGCCGAGACGACGATCAGGAGGGGTACCAGTGTGAGGAATCCGAGCGCCGCGAAGCTCAGTGACCTCTGCCCGAGTTCGATCTCGGTGCTCCGCCGCCATCCCCGCCCGGCCGGGGAATCACGCAGCACCCGGCACAGCCTTACCCGCAGGGGTGGTTGGCGGTGGTGGTCGTCGACGGGGGGAGCCTTCTTCGGCATGCAGGTCGATTACCACAGTCGGCGACCTTTCCAACAGCTTTGGGAGAGCGCCGTGTTGGTGCAGCCCCTGCCGGATCCCTGCGACACGCGGTTGCCGGTGGGCGGCCGTGCCGCGTGTCATGGGCGAGCCCGGCCGGACGTCGAGCGGTCCGGCCGGGCCGAGGGGCGGCGAGGTGGGGTCAGCCCAGTGCGAACTTCTGGGCGGCCGCTCCGTTGCAGTCCCAGATCTGGAGGCGGGTGCCGTTGGCGGTGGCGCCGTTGGGGGAGTCCAGGCAGCGGCCCGACTGCGGGTTGAGCAGGGAGCCGTCGGCCTGTTGCTGCCAGATCTGGCCACCGGCCGTGCCGCAGTCCCACAGTTCGACCTGGGTGCCGTTGGCGGTGCCGTTGCCGATGATGTCGAGGCAGCGGCCCAGCGTGTGCAGCCGTCCGTCCGAGCTGTGGAACCAGTGCTGGTCGACCGCGTACGACTGGCAGCCCCACAGCTGTACGGCCGTGGCGTTGGACCCGTTGTCGTCCCCGGCCACGTCGGCGCAGGTGCCGCCCGGTCCGATGACGGGCGCGCCCGCGTTGACGGCGAAATTCTGGGCGGCGGAGCCGTTGCAGTCCCAGATCCGCAGGCGGGTGCCGTTGGCGGTGGCGCCGTTGGGGGAGTCCAGGCAGCGGCCCGACTGCGGGTTGAACAGCGAACCGTCGGCGCGCTGCACCCACTTCTGGCCGCCGACCCCGTTGCAGTCCCACAGCTCGACCTGGGTGCCGTTGGCGGTGCCGTTGCCGATGATGTCCAGGCACCGGCCGATGGTGGCGAGGGAACCGTTCGCGTTGTGCGTCCAGTACTGGTCCTCGGCGTAGGACTGGCAGTTCCACAGCTGTACGCCGGTGCCGTTCACCCCCGTGTCGTCCGCGGCGACGTCGACGCACTGGTTTCCGGGGCCGGTGATGGTGGCCTGCGGGCCGTTCGGGATGTTGGTCTGGCCCGAGTAGCCGACGGAGACGATGTTCGCCTGTACGGAGTTCTCGGCCGCGTCGGTCGGATAGCCCGACACCATGACGCCCTCGAAGAACGTCCCCATGTTCCAGTTGCTGTTGTCGCCGCCGGTGCCCAGGATGATGCCGCCCTCCTGCTGCATCGGCCGGTAGCCGCCCCGTGTGGGCAGCGCTCCGTCCCACCAGGTCGACAGGCCGCCCGCTTGCGCGTTGCCACCCTTCAACGCGTAGGTGGTCTGCCCGTTGTTCTTCAGGACAGCCGTCACGTACGTGCTGTTGTTGCCCTTGTTCGCGGTGTTGGAGCCGTTGTCGCCCTGGAACATGCCGTTCTCCATGTCGGCTTCGATCCAGGGTCCGGAGCCGCTGCACGGCGCGAAGTAGCAGGTGGTGGCGATGGACACGGCGTCCATGTGGCCGTTGCCGGTGTCGGCCGGGGTGGACTCCGCGTTGCCGTAGTCGAAGCAGCAGGCGGAGCCGACGTGGGTGCCGCTGGCGACCATGTAGGCGCCTTCCGGCTGGCCGTTCACGGCGACGCCCGAAGCGGCGCCGTGCGAGCGGTATCCGACGCCGGGGGAGATCCAGATCCCGTAGACCTTGTGGCCGCCCGCCGTGACGGCCAGTTCACTCGCGTCCGCACCCCGGTCGGCACCCATTCCGGCCGTGCCCGCGGGGCCGGGGAACAGGTCGTTGTGGCGGGACGTCTGGTCGTACACCTTGGAGATGCTGCACGTCGTGTTCGCGCAGAAGCTGTCCTGCTGGGCGGCGTTCGCGTAGCCGCCGGCCGACAGCAGCCCGATGTCGGCGGTCGCGCCGTCGGAGGCGCGGGTGACTTGATAGAGCGGACCGTTGTACGCGGAGAACAGGGCGCGGGTCGTGCTGTGGGCGGCGACGCACGGGGTGCCCGCGCCCGCGTAGATGTCGCACGGCTGCGATCCCGCCGCCTGGGCGACACCGGGCATCGCGACCAGGACGGTCACCAGGAGGCCGAGGGTGGCGGCGACGGACAGCACGGCGCGACGCAGTCGAGCCAGTCGGGGTAACGGCCCGGCCGCCGGAGACGGGAAGAGACGCGAGGAGGCAGATCTTCTTCTGCGCATGTGTGCTCCCAATGTGGAGGGTGGAGCTACAACTCGCCCTCGGAACAGCCGAGTTCAGGCTGCCTGACGACTGAGTCGGAAGTTACGCGCGTTGGTCGATTGCGTCAATATTTGTTGCTTTCCTTTCTCGTCGACCCTTACCTGTGTCCGAACGTGTGGTTTTGTGGCGACCGGTGGCCAGTGCGGTGAGCTGTCCGGCCGCAAGCTCCTCGCTCCACCGGAGTGCCCTGCCGCCCGGACGTATGCGGTGGTGCCGCCGGGTACCGCCCGCGGCGACCCGGTCCGCCCTCGGATCCGGGAAGACCCGCTTCGGCCGGATCGTCCCGTTCCCCTTCGCGTCCGCGGCGCTCGTTCTCAACAGCGGCGTACGGAGGGGAATTTGAAAAGCCTACGACGACCGAAAAGCGCCTACGGAGGCCCGCCGGAGTTTTTTGACCGGCTTCGCTGTGCAACATTCGGGCAAGGTCGAGTAACACCCTTGGAGGGGAAACGCGTTGTCGCCCACCACGGGATCCGAACACCGGTCCCTGCACGTTCTCACGCCGTCCAGTGACGCATCCCTTACCACCGAATGGGCCGGTGGAAAAGGGAAGAACCTGTACACCCTGACCGCGTCCGGATTTCAAGTACCGCGCTGGTCGATCATCGGTCTGGACGTATTCGCGGAATTCTGCCGCGGCGGCGGACTCGACGAGCGCCTGGCACGGCTGCTCGCCGACGGCTGGGAGTCGGACCCCGGCCGGATCGCGGCGGAGATCGGCCGCCTGATCGAGGCCGCGCCGCTCGACGACCGTGTCACCGACGCCATCGGACTGGCCTACGGGCTGGCCGGCGGCGGCGCGGTGGCCGTCCGCTCGTCCGGCGCGCGGGAGGACGGCGCACGCCACTCCTTCGCCGGCCAGTTCGACAGCTTCCTCAATGTCCGCGGCCTCGGCGAGGTCGTCGCCCACGTCCGCCGCTGCTGGGCCTCCGCGTTCTCCGAACGCTCCCTGCGCTACCGCGCGCGGCACCGGCTGCCGCCCGACGCCGGTGGCGTCGCCGTCGTCGTGCAGCGCATGGTGGCCGCCGAGCGCAGCGGCGTGCTGTTCACGGCCGACCCCACGACCGGACGCACCGACCGGCATGTCGTCAGCGCCGTACACGGGCTGGGGGAGGGGCTGGTCTCGGGCGCGGTCGACGCCGACACGATCGTCCTCGACGCCACCACCGGCGAGCCGCTGACCACGGTGATCGGCGACAAACAGGAGCGCTACGACGCCGGATCCGGAGCCGGCTGCCGGGTGTCACCCGTCGCCGACGCGGACCGTGCCGCACCGGCCCTGACCGGCGCCGACCTCGCCCGGCTGCACGAGACCGGGGTCCGCGTCACCGCACACTACGGCGCCCCCCAGGACATCGAATGGGCCATCGCCGAGGGCACCCTGTGGATCCTGCAGAGCCGACCGGTCACCACCCTCGGACCGGCCGCCGGCCTCACGCCGGAACCCGGGGGAGACCTGCGGATCTGGGACAACTCCAACATCATCGAAAGCTTCAGCGGTGTCGTGTCCCCGCTCACCTACAGCTTCGCCGCCGACACCTACGCGAAGGTATACGACAGTTACGCCCGCGCCCTGGGCGTCCGCGGCGAGCAACTGCGCGAGGTGCGGGAGTGGACCCCGCACCTGCTCGGCTATGTCCACGGACGGGTCTACTACAACCTGTTCCACTGGTACCGCATGGTGCGCCTCGCCCCGCTGTACCCGCTCAACCGGCGCGTCCTGGAGAAATCCCTGGGTGTCGCCGAGAGCATTTCCGACGAAGTCGCCGACACGCTCCATCCGTTCACGCCCCGGCCCGGACCGCGCGGCCGGATCGCACGCCTGACACGTACGACGATCTTCGCCGCGAGATTCCTCACCATCCGGAAATCCGTGGAGACGTTTCACCGAGATTTCTATCGGGCGTACACGGTATTCAACGATGTCGACTACGACGCACTGCCAGGAGACGAGACCTACCGCCGATTCCGGCGCCTGCAACGGGAACTCATCGAGAAATGGGGCCCGATGCAGACCCTGGACGCGACCATCCTGCTCTCCGTGGGGCTGCTCGCCCTGCTCACCCGCAGATGGCTACCGGCGGCGCCCGAGTGGTTCACCTGGGCCGCGGCAGCCCCCGGCGAAGCCGTGGAGTCCGCCGAACCGGTGTGGGCGCTGCGTGAGCTGGCCGTTCAAGCGCGCGCCGACGCCGGGATCCTGCACCTGCTGGAACACGCCCCCGACTCCGACCTCCGCAGGGCCCTGCGCGACGGCGGCCACACCCGGTTCCTGACCGCCGTCGACGCCTACATCGCCGACTACGGCTACCGCAGTCCCGACGAACTCAAGCTGGAGGTCCCCGATCTGCACGAGAACCCGGCAGGGGTCTTCGCCCTGCTGCGCGACGCGCTGACGGAGACCGGCGACAGTCGCGCGCCGGACCGCGGCGGCGAGGCGGACGCCTACCTCGACGAGCAACTGAGCCGCCCGCGCCGCCTGTTGTACGAACGGGTGCGGGGCAAGGCCCGCGCGGCGCTCGCCGACCGGGAACGGCTGAGGTTCTGCCGTACCCGCGCCTTCGGAGCGGCCAAGCGCATGCTGCGCGCGCTGGGCCGCGATCTCGCCCGCGCCGGTGCCATCGACGCCTGGGACGACGTGTTCCTGCTGCGCCTTGAGGAGATCCGGGGCGCCTACGAGGGCATGATCGCCCACACCGAACTGCGGGACCTGGTGGCGCTGCGCCGCAGGCAACTCGCCGCCGACACCAAGCTGCACGCCCCGTCCCGCTTCACCACCCGCGGCGCCCCCTACTGGTCGGGCAACCTGGAACGGGCCGGCTGGACCGGCGGCCCGGCCGCCCGCAGCGGTGCCCGCGAGCTGACCGGCGTCCCCTGCTGCCCCGGCGTCGCCGAAGGACTTGCGGTCGTCACCGACACCCCGCGCGACATCGGCGGCGGCATCCTGCTCACCTACCGCACCGACCCGGGATGGGCGACCGCGCTGTCCTCGGCCGCCGCCCTCGTCATCGAACGCGGCAGCCCGCTCACTCATGTCGCCGTCGTCGCCAGGGAGTTGGGCATTCCCACCGTGGTCCAGGTCAAGGGCGCCACCACCGAGATCCGCACCGGCGCCCGGCTGCGGGTCGACGGGGCCGCCGGGACGGTCACCGTCCTGGCCGACCCGCCCGGCGACAGCACGACCGCCGCCCCGGACAGCCCCCGAACGGAGACCCGTCAGTGATCCTCAGCGAGGACCGGCTGCAGGACCTGCTCGACAAGTCCCTCGCCGAACTGCCCCCCGGCGACTGGGCCGTGACCCTGGAGGGATCCATCGCCGAGGGATTCGGCAACCCCTCCTCCGACATCGACTTCCTGCTCATCGGCCGCTCCGACGACGACCTGCCGACCATGCCGTCCCTGCTGTTCGTGGACGGCCGACGGGTGGAGATCCGCACCCGGTCGGTGCGCCAACTCGCCGACCAGTTGAGGGCCGTGGAGCAGGGAGCCGAGCGGCCCGGCCGGCTCTCCGAGGATCTCCTCAACCGCTGCCAGCGAGTGCTGCACAGCCACCCGCTGCGCGGCCACGCCCTGGTCGAGGAGGTGAAGGCGATGCTGCCGGCGGAGCGGTTCCGCCGGATCACCGCCGACTGGTGGGCGCACCGTGCCCGTCAGTCCCTGCGGCACGCGATGGCGCTGCTGTGCCTCGGCGAGAGCGACGAGGCCGTCGACTGGACCCGCGCCGCACTCGTCCAGAGCGTCAAGTCATGGGCCGCCGGACTGGGCGAGACCTATCTCGAACCCAAGTGGCTGTCCATGCAGCTGGACCGGGCCGGCCGGGCGGACATACGCGACCGCTACTGGGAGCTGGAAGCGGCCGCGCTCCACCCTGGCGACACCGACACCGACACCGACACCGACACCGACACCGCCCAAGCCCACCTGGCCGCCTGCCTCGACTTCGCCGAGGATCTCGGACTCACCGCCGTCCCCCGGCAGCCCGAGCGGCTGACCGTCCGACGCGTGGCCGGGGTGACCACCTGGCAGACCGGCGAGCGGGTCCACGTCATCCGCGGCCGACGCGATGTGTTCGCCCTCGGCGACGACGCCGGAACCGTCTGGCGCTCCCTCGTCCTGGGCAGGCCGCTGCCCCGCGTGCTGGCCCAGGCCGCCGGCACCGGCGTGAGCGACCCCGGCCCCCTGCTCGCCGTCTTCCTGCGCTACGGACTCATCCGCCTCGCCTGGAAGGGCGGCGGCACCGTCACCCCCTCGCTGCCGCTCGCCGCCCCGCCCGGCCCCGTAACCCCGCCACCCTCCACGGCGCAGCCGCTGCTGTCGGTGAGCGGCGCGGCCGTCCACCGACCTCGCGCCGTCGACCTGATGCCCGTGCCGGCCGACCGGTTCGCCGCCGCGGCCATGGCCCTGGTGTGGTCCAACGTGGTCGTTGAGAACGCCGTCGAGGATCTGACCGGGGCCCTGCAACGCGGTCAGTGGCGGGTCGCCGAACTCACCGCGCGGCGAGCCGTGCACGCCGCGCTGCGCGGACTGGCCAGCGCCCACGGCGTCAACCCGCTGCCCGCCGACTCCGACCTCGTTCGCCGTATGGACCTGCTGCCGCCCGCCACTCGGCCGATCGGGGTGCGCGCCGGGGAACTGCTGCGGCTCGGTGTGGACTCGGCGAAGGACGGCGACGCTCTCCTCGGGGAGCTGCGATTCTTCATCGCCCTGGTACGCGGGGCCGTGGGCGCCGACTCCTTCCCGCTCTCCTTCGACTCCGCGGACACCTGGCGGGCGACGCTGCGACTGGGGCACGACTGGCTGCGCATCGGCGCCCATCTGGGCGCGGAGCTGCCCATCGAAGAGGCCCGCGACCTGCTGGCAGGCGACGGGGCCCAGCCCCACCAGGCCCCGTGACGGCACCTGGCTCCCGGACACCACCCCACCCCACGCTCCGCGCGGAGGACTCCCCGATGCCCGATCCGATGATCCCCGATCCGATCACGTCCGATCCGATGACGGTGCTGGTGACCGGCGCCAGCGGCCTCGTGGGCGCCGAGGTGACCGCCCGGCTCACCGCCGCGGGCCACACCGTGCTGACGCTGCTGCACCGCAACGGCGACCTCGTCCGCAACAACGGCAGAAGAGTCACCGCCGGTCCGGGCACCCTCACCCGGATCACCGGCGACATCACCCGCCCCGGCCTCGGGCTGAGTGACGACGACCGGCGGCTCGCCGCCACCGCCGACCGGATCGTGCACTGCGCCGCCGTCACCGACTTCGGCCTGCCGGGAGACCGGTACGAACGCGTCAACATCGAGGGCACCCGGCACATCCTGGACCTCGCCCTGACGGGCCGTACGCCACTGGTGCACGTCAGCACCGCCTACGTGTGCGGGGACCGCGACGGGATCGCCCACGAGGACGAACTCGACCTCGGGCAACGTCCCGGCAACGACTACGAGAAGAGCAAACTGGCCGCCGAGACGCTGGTCCGCAAGGCCGCGGCGGACGGCCTGCCCGTGACCGTGGTCCGCCCGAGCATCGTCACCGGCGCCACCCGCACCGGCCGCGTCCGCGACCTCAAGACCGTCTACCCCGTGCTCCGGGTCCTCACCAGGGGCCTGGTGAGGACCGTGCCAGGCCACCACGACGCCGTCCTCGACCTGGTCCCCGTCGACCGTGTCGCCGACCTGGTGACCGCGGCCGCCACCCGATTCCAGCACGCCGAGGGCCGCACCCTGCACGCCGTCGGCCACGAACTGACCCTGCGGGACATGTCCGACGTCCTCGCCGAGTACCCGGCCTTCCACGTGCCGCGGTTCGTCCCCCCGTCCGCGTTCTCCGCCACGGCACTGCCCGACCGCGAACGCCCCTACTACGACCGGGTCGTCGCCCTGTACGCCCCCTACTTCCGGCGCCGCGTCCGCTTCGACGCCACGCACGCCGAGGCCTTCGGCCACCGTCCGGCGCCGTCCGGCGCACGGCCCTACCTTCGCCGCCTCCTCGACCACTGCCTCGCGACCGGCTACCTCGGCCCGCCCCCGCGCAAGGAGCCGGCCGCCACCCGACCCGACGGGAGCACCCACCGATGACCCCCGCCCACCCCACCGAGCCCCCGCACGGCATACCCGTGTCCCCCCTGCTGACCTGCCACCCCGACAAGCAACGGCTGTACGGCGCCGACACCTACTACCAGGAGGGGTACGAACAACTCGCCGCCCTCACCGACGACATCACCGGCTTCGCGCACCGGCACGCCGCGCTGCTGCTCAAGCCGGACGCCGTCGTCACCCGCAGGCTGGAAGCGGCCGTGGACTGGCTGACCGGGCAGGGCTTCAGGATCGTCGGCGCGGAGGTCACCCGGCTGACCCGCACCATGATCCGCTCCCTGTGGTACTTCCAGTGGAACCTCGCCACCCCCTACCGCAGGCGGCTGGCCGCGCTCTTCCTGGAGGACGCCGACGCCCTCGTCCTGCTCGTCCGACCCGACCACGACCTGGACGTGCCCGCCTCGGTCGAACTCACCCGGCTCAAGGGGCCCACCGACCCTGACGCCCGCCGGCCCGGGCAGCTCCGCCATCTCCTCGGCCGCTACAGCTACTTGCTGAACCTGGCGCACACCCCCGACGAACCCGCCGACGTCCTGCGCGAGTTGGCCGTCCACTTCGACGACGCCGCGCGCGACCGCCTCTTCCGCTCCGCCCTCGCCGACGAGGACCGCACCGCGGACGCCCTGGAGCTGACCGGCCGGCTGTACGCCGCCACCAAGCCCCGCGACCTCGACTTCGACCCCGCCGTGACACGGCTGCGCGACGCGGTGTCCCGGCACGGCGGTGCCGACCCGGCCGCCGCCCCGCGCGGGCTGCTGGAGACCGCGTGGGAACGCGGGATCGGCCTCGACCCGTGGGACACCGTCGTCGTCGGCTCAAAGGTGCTCCCCATGCGGCAGCCCGGCCGCGCGCCCGTGCTGGGCGGAGCCGACGCGGACACCTGGCGCCGGCACCTGGACACCGTCCGCGCCACCGCGAACTGAGGAGCGTGCCCATGCAGTTCACCCGGCCACTGCCCAAGGAACTGGTGCACCGCTCCGCCGTCGCGGAGGTCTTCCTGACCGACGCCGAGCGCCACGGCGAGGACGAGACGCTGCTGGCGGCCCGCTTCCCCCGCCGCCACGCCTTCTACGACGACACCCTCGGCCCCGGCAACCGCGTCGATCCCTTCCTGCTCCTTGAGGCGTGCAGACAGGGCATCTTCGTGGTGGCCCACCACTGCCTCGGCGTCCCGGCGGAGCACAAGTTCCTGCTGCGAGCGGTCGAGTTCGAGGTGCCGGACCCGGTGGTCCTGACCCGCGGCGACCGCCCCACCGAAGCGGTCATCGCCACCCGGGTCGAGCGGCGGTCGCGCACCCGTGCCGGAGTGAGGGGCCTGCGGCTGCGCTTCACCGTGACCATCGGCGCACGCGAGATCCTGCTGGCCCGCATCGACTACTCCTGGATGCCGCCCGAGGACTGGACGAGCCTGCGCGCCGGACAG
Organism: Streptomyces sp. NPDC042002; assembly: GCF_055588305.1. Lineage (NCBI taxonomy): Bacteria > Bacillati > Actinomycetota > Actinomycetes > Kitasatosporales > Streptomycetaceae > Streptomyces > Streptomyces sp. NPDC042002. Next base: position 367,227 of record NZ_JBVJCT010000002.1, read on the forward strand.
CGCGGCGCGCTCGGCCTGCCCGCCGTGCCCGTCGCCCTGCGCGGACCACACGTCGACCCCGCCCTCGTCGGCCGGCGGGCCCCGGCCAACACGGTCATCTCCCCGCCGCGCGCCGCGAACGACGGCACTCACACGGCGCGCCTGTTCGCCGAGACCACGCACCCGACCCTGTACGACCACTGGGTGGACCACGTGCCCGGCATGCTGGAGCTGGAGGCCTTCCGCCAACTCGCCCTGCGCGCGGCCATGGCCGCCGGCACCGTCCGTACGGCCGACGCGTTGCCGGTGTCCCTGGCCGCGCGGTTCCGCCGCTTCGCCGAGATGGACCTGCCGCTGGAGTGCCGGACCGCTCCGGTCCTGCCCGGCGCCGACATCGAGTGCACCCTGCGCCAGCCCGGCGCGCTGGCCGCCGAGGCCCGGATCAGGCTCGCCGACCCGGACACCACCGGACCGGCGCGTGCCCTCGCGGCCCCGACGGCCCACGCGGCCGCATGAACCCGGCCGCACCCACCCGACACGCACTCGCCACCCACCCGATACGCACTCGACGCGCACCCACCCACTCGACACGCATCCGAACGGAAGGTCCCCGCAGTGACCACCGTCGCCGTCCCACAAGTGCCCGCCAGGCTGGGCCGGTTCGTGCTGCGCATGTTCCGGCCGCAGATCTACGTCACCTACGGACTGCTGTGGGTCCTCGCGCTGGAGGGCTCGGCGGTGGCCGCGACCGGCACTGCCTGGCGTCCGTCCGGCGCCACCTGGGTGCGGGTCGTCAGCGTCGTACTGGCGCTGCTGTTCCTGCGGATGCTGGACGAGCAGAAGGATCTCGCCCACGACCGTGTCCACCACCCGGACCGGCCGCTCGTCACCGGAGCCATCACCGCGACCGAACTGCGCGTCGCGATGGTGGCGATCACCGTGGTGGTGACGGGCCTGAACGCGGCCCGGTCGGCCACTGACGCCCTGCTGATCCTCGCGGCCTTCGGATACGGGCTGTTCCTCGCCGTACTGGAAAGCCTGTCGCCCGCGGTACGCGACCGGCAGCTGCTCAACCTCGCGGTCACCTATCCGGTGCAACTGCTGCTCGGCGGCTATGTCTACGGCTCGCTCGTCGCCGCGGGGACCGTCACCGCGGACTGGCGCGGTGCCGCACTGCTCGCCCTGTGCGCCTGCGTCTTCCTGCACTTCGAGTTCGCCCGCAAGACGGCCTGGGAGGCACCACCCGGTGCCCGCCTGTACTCGGCCGGCCTCGGTCCGCGCCGCGCCGCCGTGGTCACCGCGGGTTTCGCGGCCGGGGCGGTCGGCTGCCAGGTACTGCTGTTCGCGCCGCATGGCCCGCTCGGGCTGCTGCCCTGCCTGGCGGCCGTACTGCCGGCCCTGGCCACCCGTCGGTTCCTGGCCGCCGGACGCGGCGGGTGGCCGATGACCGCAGCGACGGGCTTCGTCGTGGCCACCTACCTCGCACTGGTCGTCCGGGCGGTGCTGCTGCCATGACCGACGAACTTCCCTTGTCCTGCGAGGAGTTGCTGACCACCACGCGATGCGTGCGGCTCGGTCTTGACCTGGACCGGGCGGTTGACCCGGACCTGGTCGAGGACTGTCTGCGCATCGCCCTGCAGGCGCCCAACGGCAACAACCGGCAGAACTGGCGCTGGATCCTGCTCACCGACCCGCGGATCCGCGCGGCCGTCGCCGAGGTGTACCGAGCCGCGTTCTACGACCGCAACTCCGCCGCATTGGAACGGCTGGCCGAGCAGCCCGACGCTCCGCGCTCCGTGCTCACCGCCGCCCGTGTGCTGGCCGACCGGCTGCACCGGGTGCCGGTCCTGGTCATCCCCTGTCTCGAAGTGGCCGACGGCCGGCTGCCGACGGGCAACCAGGCCGGTCTGTGGGCGTCGTTGCTGCCCGCCGCCTGGAGCTTTGCGCTGGCCGCCCGCAGCCGTGGACTGGTCACCGCGTGGACGGCGGTCCATCTGGACCGTGAGCGGGAGGTGGCCGACCTGCTGGGTCTGCCGCCCACCGTCCGGCAGGGCGCGCTGCTGCCGACGGCCCACCCGTTGCGCGGCGCGTTCCGTCCGGGACCGCGGCTGCCCCTGGAACAGGTCCTGCACCACGACGGCTGGCAGGGCGCCCGACCTGCGTGAAGGCGAAGAGCGGAGCGAGGATCATCCGGTTGCCCTGGCGGCGCTCCGCCCGGCGTGCCGCGTGCCGGGCGCACACCGCACGCGCCGGCCGATCAGCCGACCGCCGGGCTGGGGGTCGGGGAGTCGGTGTGCACGTTCAGGTCGGGCCGCGGGGTGAGGACGACGAGCGGGGCACCCGGCTGCGGCGGGGGCGGCGTGAGCTGGTCCTTGGGGAGCGTCGGCGGGGCGCTCTGCTGGGCGAGGACCTGGTCGAAGTTGATGGTGCCGGTCTTCTCCATCATGGTGATGTGGTCGAGGACCGTGTCGTTGGCGAGGTTCGCGAGCTGGCGCACGAGGGTGTTCTGCGTGGTGGCGCGAACCTTGGCGATGACCAGGAAGATGCTGCCGTGGGTGACGCGCAGGATGTTGGCGGCCGTCGTGTCGAACTGCTTGCCGTTCTGGGCGACGGAGGTCGCCACGAACTGCTGCTGCTGCGGAGACGCCTGGTTCGGCAGAGTGATGTTCAGTTGCAGGGCGACCTTGCGGTCCAGGTCGTCGAGGCGGGCGTGTCCCACGATCAGGTGTTTGCCCGCCTCCCGCATCGCCGGTGTCGAGCCCTTCTTCAGCGCGATCTCGCCCAAGGGGTACTCCCACAGCCCGGCCGCGCGGACCTTGACGACGAAGTCGCGGTCCGCCTCGGTGAGCGGGCCCCACTGAGTGTTCGCGATGACGCGGGTCTGGGCGCTGGACGTGGTCTGGAAGCCGAGCATGGTGGGGTAGGCGAGCGCCGTGAGGGTCAGGGCCACCGCGCCGCCCACGAAGACCGTTCCTGCCAAGTTGCGTGAGACGGGCATGATGCCTCCTGCCGTAAAGATGAGATTTCGCAGGTGGTACGGCTGCCGTCGCTCCATTGATCATCGCGCTGGGTAAAAAACTCCACCCTGCCCTGTGTTGTGCGTCACAGGAGGGGCGGGGCAGGGGGCGGTGCTTTCCTTGGTGCCGCCCGTGAGGCGACTGTGCGGTGGCGGGCGCGGGCGCCCAAGGGGCGGTGGCCGGGGCGGTGCCTCGGTTCCGTCGAGGGGAGGCGAGGACCTGGCGAGGTCGGCGGGACCGCGGGACATTCGGGTGCGGTCGGCGGGGCCGCGGGGCGTCGGGTGTGGTCGGGCGAGGTCGGCGAAATTCTCTCCATCAATCGATTGATCGACGTCCTCGGGCGCCGTATCGTCCCCGCCATGTCCGACTCGCCACCCGCCTCACCGGCCCCCGCCCCACCGCCCGCCGATGCCAGTCGTGAACGCATCATCGCGGCGGCCACCTCCCTCTTCGCCGAACACGGCTACGACGGCACCAGCACCCGTCGGATCGCCGCCGAGGCCGGGCTGAACATGGCCACGGTCGCCTACCACGTCGGCGGGAAGCCGGACCTCTACCGGGAGGTCATGCTCCGTGCCCACCTCGCCGAGCAGCGGGTGCTGACGGACGCCCTGGTCGCGTTCCGGGCGCTCGCGCCCGCCGATCCGGTCGCCGCCGTCACCGGCCTGGTCGACCGGTACCTCGACTTCTGTCTCGACCAGCCGCACATCCCGGCCCTGTGGATGCGCCGCTGGCTCTCGGACGCCGCCGAGTTCGCGGATCTGGAGGCCGCCTACGCGCGCCCGCTGATCGAATCCGTCCGTGACACGGTGCGTGAGGTCGTCCCGGCCGCGCTGCCGGCCGGGTCCGCCGCGCCCGCCGACATCGAGATGACCGTCTGGACGGTGCTGTGGAGCACCCACGGCTTCTGCCGCTCGGGCATCCGCGCCGAGGTCCCGCGCTTCCGCGCCCACCTGCGCGCCCTCGTCCTGCGCGATCTGGGGCTGGGCGCCCAGGAACCGGGTGCCCAGGAACCGCGCGCCCAGGAGCGCGGATGACGACCGCCCTGGTGCGCCCGGCCACCACCGACGAACTCACCCGACGCCGCCTCCTCGTCTACGGCCTCGGCTCGGTCGGCACCGGCATCTTCTCCACCGTCCCCGGCCTGCTCCTGCTCTACTTCATGACCGACGCGCTCGGCGTCCCCGTCGGCATCGCCGGACTCGTGGTCGCCCTGCCCAAGGCCTGGGACGCCGTGTTCAACCCCCTGGTCGGTGCGGCGAGCGACCGTGAGGCCGTCCGCACCGGTCACCGGACCCGGTTGCTCCTCGCCGGTGGGCTCGCGCTTCCCGCGGCCTTCGCGGCGATGTTCCTGTCCCCGATGACCGGCACGGGTGCGGCGGTCTGGGTGACCGTCACGTTCGTTCTGGCCGCGAGCGCCTTCTCGCTGTTCCAGGTGCCGTACGTCGCCCTGCCCGCCGAGATGTCGAACGTTCCGGCCGTCCGCACCCGGATCATGGTCTGGCGGATCGTCTTCCTGACCCTGGGCATCCTCGTCGCGGGCGGCGCGGCCCCCCTCGTGGTCGGCGTCGCGGGTGGCGGCCGTACCGGCTACGGAGCGATGGGCCTGACCGTGGGCCTGGTCATCGCGGCCGTCCTGCTGGTGCCCGCCCTCGGTACCCGCTGGGTGGGCTCACGGCCAGGACCCGAACCCCTCGGCCTGGTCGCGGCCTTCCGCACCGCACGCGGCAACCGCGCGTTCTTCGCGCTGCTCGCCTCCTTCGTGCTCCAGGCCGCCGCCGTCGCGATCATGCTCGCCGCCGCACCGTACGTCGCCACCTACCGCCTCGGCGGCTACGGCCTGACCTCGGTGCTGTTCGTCTGCCTGGTCGCACCCAGCGCCGTCGCCGTCCCGCTCTGGGCCAAGGCCGCCGGACGCTGGGGGCGGCTGCGCTGCCTCACGGTCGCGACCTGCGGATACGCCGTCGGCGCGGTGGCCCTGTTCCCGGCCGCCGGCAGTGGCGGCGGCACCGCGGCGGTCGTCGCGACGCTCGCGCTCTGCGGGCTGCTCGGCGTCTGCTACGCCGCCCTGCAGGTCCTCCCGCTCGCCCTGCTGCCCGACACGGTGCACGCCGACAAGGCCAGGACCGGCCAGGTCCAGTCCGGCGCGTTCACCGGACTGTGGACAGCCGGTGAGACCGTCGGCCTCGCTGCCGGACCCGGCGCGTACTCGATCGCCCTGGCCGCCACCGGCTTCGTCTCCTCGACCCTGGACCATCCGGTCGCCCAGACCGCCACCGCGCGAACCGGCATCCTTCTCGGCTTCAGTCTCGTCCCCGCCCTGCTCATGCTGCTCTCGCTGCCTGCCCTGCGCGCCTACGGCCGCCGCCGCGCCGCGCAAGAAACGGAAACCACCTGATGACGACTCCCCAGCAGGCCACCGCCCCCGCCCCGGCTGCCCACCGCGGCCTGCCCGAGACCGGCCGCACCGGCGCCGACCTTCTCGCCGAACTCGCCGTCCTCACCGCCGCCGACCTGCCCACCAGAGGCGGGCACACCACCGCGTACGTCTACGACAGCGGCCGACCCGAGGTACGCGAAGCCGCCGAACGGGCCTACCTGACGATGATGGAGGTCAACGGTCTGGACCCGACCGCGTTCCCCAGCATCGTCGCCCTCGAACGCCAGGTCGTCGGCGCGACCGCCGCCCGCCTCGGCGGGGACGACGCCACCCCGGGCATCTTCACCAGCGGCGGAACCGAGTCGATCATTCTCGCGGTGAAGGCCGCCCGGGACGCCCGCCCGGACGTCCTCGCTCCGGAGATCGTCGTCCCGGTCACCGCCCACGCCGCCTTCCACAAGGCCGGCAGCTACCTCCGGGTCACCGTACGCAGCGCACCCGTCGACCCGGAGACCTACCGGGCGGACCCGGCCGCGATGGCCGCGCTCTGCAACGAGAACACGGTCCTCGTCGTCGCCTCCGCCCCGTCCTACGCCCACGGCGTCATCGACCCCGTCGCGGAGATAGCCGCCGACGCCGCCGCCCGGGGCATCCCCTGCCACGTCGACGCCTGCGTCGGAGGATGGCTGCTGCCGTGGCTCGCCGAGGCCGGTGCGCCCGTCCCCGCCTTCGACCTCTCCGTCCCCGGCGTCACGTCGCTCTCCTGCGACCTGCACAAGTTCGGCTACGCCCCCAAGGGCGCCTCCGTGCTGCTGTTCCGCGACGAGGCCCTGCGCCTCAACGCCTACTACGCCTGCGCCGCCTGGCCCGGATACAGCGTCGTCAACTCCACGATCCAGAGCAGCAAGGGAGCCGGACCCCTTGCCGGGGCGTGGGCCACGCTCCAGGCCCTCGGCGCCGACGGCTACCGCGAACTCGGCCGTGCCGCCCTGGCCGCGACCCGCAGACTGATCGGCGGCGTGAAGGAGATCGACGGCCTCACCGTGCTCGGCACCCCCGAGGCCACCCTCGTCGCCATCGGCAGCGACCCGACGGCCGAGACCCCGCTCGACCTCTTCGCCCTCGCCGACGAGACCCGAGCCCGCGGCTTCTTCCTCCAGCCCCAGCTCAGCCTCGACGGCCTCCCGGCCAACCTGCACCTGACCCTCACCGGGGTCAGCGAGCACGGCGTCGGGGAACTGCTCACCGTCCTGCGCGAATGTGTCGACGTCGTCCGTCCGCTCGGGCCCCCGACGCCCCCCGCCGACATCGTCGACCTGCTCCAGCAGGTGGACCTGACCGAACTCGACAACGCGTCCTTCGCGGCCCTGCTCCCCGCCGCGGGCGTCGACCTGACCGGCGACGACGCGGCCCGGATGGCCCCGGTCAACCGCCTCCTGGACGCCCTCCCCGCGGTGACCCGCGAGGTCATCGTCACCCGCTTCCTGTCCGCGCTCTACAGCCCGTACCTGGGGGGCTGAGGACAGCTCCGGTCGTGAGCGGTGACGGTTTCGGCCGAGGAGCCGCCAGGGCCACCACGACGGCTGTGGCCGGGTACGACGATCACGTACCCGGCCATGATCGCTTCCGCCCCGGTACGTCCGGGCGGGTGGGACCGGATCGGGTGGGTCCGGGTGCGGGCGTCCGGGCGCACCGTGGCGCTCGGGCTCACCGGGCCATGCGGTGCTTTCGTCCGCCGCGGCGGAAGCGCATGCCCGCGTAGGCGAGATCGACCAGCAGGACGAGGCAGCCGATGATCAGCAGGTAGAACAGTCCGTGGGCGGCGAATCCGATGATGCCCAGGACGAGGGCTGCAAGGAGCAGGAACAGGAACAGGGTCATCGGTTCTCCCGGCGGCTTTCGGTGGATCAGCGACGGGCGAGACGGCGCTCGCCCTTGACGCCCGGTGTGTATTCGAGTTCGTAGTGTGCGAAGACTCCCGGCTCGTCCGTGGCCGGCAGCACGCCGTCCGTGTCGATGGCGGGGGCCTTCTTCACCAGGTTCTTGTCGTGAACGACCTTCAGGTAGCCGGGCCCGACGGTCGCGCCGTCAAGGGGTACGAACACCAGGCGACGGCGTGTGGGCAGGCCCACGGTCACCGTGGCGAAGGAAGGACTGTCGGTCGCCGTGTCGACGTAGACGGATTCCAGAGTGCCGATCTTGTGGCCACCGGGATCGACCACGTCGTGACCACGCCATTCGCGGATGTCACCTGCCTCGAACATCATGAACCTCCACAGGGCAGGTACCCCGGATCGCCGGCCTGACGCCCTGGTCGCCCCGTCGGGAAATCGGCGGCCGATGTGCGGATCATGCTGCGTCCGGTAGCGGGTCCGGCCGGCCCTGCGGAACATGATCAGGCCTCTTGCGTTGTGGCCTGCTCAGGCCTCGACTACACCGACGGGCCCCTGGCTCACTCACCGCGACGGAGGCGACCGAACATTCCGCTCATCCGCACGAAGCGAGCTCTTGAGTCTCCGACGTGCGTGGACGTCGGAGAGTGCGCGTTCCGTGAGTTCCGATAGCCGGTTCGCACGGGGGCGACGTCGTCAACGATTCGCTTCCTCCAGCGCGAGCAGTTCGGCGAGGCCGAGTCGGGGTGGTTGCCAGTCCGAGGCGGCGGCGTGTGCGAGGAAGCGGTCGTCGAGTGCCAAGTGGTAGGTCTCCACCGGGGTTCCGGGCAGGGTGCCCGGTCCTTTGGGCCGGGGTGAATGCCCGCTCCCGCGTAGCGGGGCAGAGGCAGCCGTTACGCCCCCTGGACGGAACGGCGTTCACCATCCGCGACGGCGCGGCGTACGAGCGATACAAGCCATGAGTTCAGGGAGCGGTCGTCGGCCTCGGCGGCGGTCTTGGCCTGCTCATGCAGATCGTCGGGGAGTCTCAGGTTCACATGTTTCATGGGACCATAATGAAGCTAGAATGGTCCCATGTCACGTTTCCGCATGTACCCGACGCCGCGGCAGGAGCAGCAGATGTTGCTGCACTGCGCGCACGCCCGGTACGTGTGGAACCTGGCCGTCGAGCAGCATGCGCATTGGCAGCCGGGCCGCAAGGCCGCGCCGGGCTTCGCCGGGCAGTGCCGGCAGCTCACCGAGGCGCGGCGCGAGAGCGAGTGGCTCGGCAGTGGGAACGTGGATGTTCAGCAGCAGGCGTTGAAGGATTTCGCCAAGGCGAAGAGCGCCCGCTTTACTTCCGGGTTCGGTGAGCCGACCTGGCGTAAGAAGTTCGTGCATGAGGGCTTTCGGGTCATCGGTACCGACCGGGTGCCGGAGGTGACCGGGGACGGCAGCGCCAAGCTGAACGCGAAGACCGGCAGGCAGGTCATGGGCCGGTCCGTGGTGGTGCACCGGCTGAACCGCCGGTGGGCTCGGGTCAAGGTGCCCGGCTGCGGCTGGGTCCGCTTCCGCCTCACCCGGCCCGAACTGCCCCAGGCGAAGACTTTCCGCGTCACCTTGTGCAACGGCCGGTGGCACATAGCGTTCGCGGTCATCCCCGTACCGGTCGCCGCGCCCGGTACGGGCGAGGTCATCGGTATCGACCGGGGCGTGACCATCACGGCCGCCCTCTCCGACGGGCGGAAGCTGAACTGCCCGCAGCTCACCGTGAAGGAACGCGCGCAGGTCCGTAAACACCAGCGGCGTGCCGCACGCGCCCCCAAGGCAAGCGAGCAGAAGACCACCGCATACGCCAAGGTGGCCAGGCTCACAGCGCGGGAAGCCGACCGGCGCAAGGACTGGTGCGAGAAGACCTCGACGATGCTCGCCCGCTCCTACCGTCTGGTGCGGTTCGAGAAGCTGAACATCAAGAACATGACCCGCTCGGCCAAGGGAACCACCGAGCAGCCCGGCAGGCAGGTCAGGCAGAAGGCCGGACTGAACCGGGCCATCCTCGCGCAGGGCTGGGGCCTGCTCCGCCAACGCACCGAACACAAGGCCCCCGGCCGGGTCGAAGACGTCCCCGCCCCCTACACCTCCCTGCGTTGCTCCGCCTGCGGATGGATCGACAAGAACTCGCGCAAGAGCCAAGCCGAGTTCGTCTGCTCCTCCTGCGGCTTCACCTGCAACGCGGACACCAACGCAGCCATCAACGTCGCGGCAGGACAGGGCGGGATCCCCCGCCCCCGGCGATCAGCCGGTGCCGGAGGGATAACAGCGGCCACCAGCCGCTCGAGTATCCGTGAACCTCAACCCAACTGGGTTGGAATCCCCCTCTTTTAAGAGGGGGAGGATGTCGAGTAGTAGGCCAGGCTGGACGACCAGAACCAGGTTCCGTCGGTCCGCAGGGAGACTGCGTACATCGCGGTTCCGTCGCCGCGCAGCACGTCGTAGTCCGCCGAGCCGGACACGGCCAGAACGGAGCCGGCCCGGAGGTACGCGACCAACTCCGCTTCCTGGGCGCGGGGTTCTGAGGTGATGGCCTCATGGATGCTCGGCGCATCGACGCAGTCGGCGGCCAGCTCGCGGAACCCGCCCACGAATCTCGTTGCGCACCGATGAGCGGTCTGCCGACGGCGACGAGTGGCGATGCCCGGCAACGCGGGCGCCGGGAAGAGCGCTGTCATAGGCGAGTTGGGGCCGGTGACGGACTGGACGCCGAACGCCACAGGCTCCTGGGGACGGGGGAGTGCTTCGACGGCCGTCGCGAGGAGGTCGGCCGGCGGGCTCAGGCCGGCCATCAACGCGTCCGCGTAGGCCGTCGCGTCGCGGATGCTGAGGGACGGGACCCGTCGGCGCAGCAGGCGCAGGGCGTGGGCTCTGCCCCGCGTATCGGCGATCGAGCGCACCTCTTCGTGCAGGGCGTCGACGGGGCCCGGCAGGTGCTGTCCCTTCACACGTGTGAGGTAGTCGTTCTCCCAGGCCCCGGTGATCGCGTCCACCACCGGGATCCGGTGCAGACTGCCGTCCTCCTTGTCCACCAGGTAGGGGGCGTTGCCGACCAAGGCGTGCCGTGAGTCCTGCGTGCGCACGTAGTCCTCGGACTGCCAGGCGACGATCCAGCCCAGCGAGTGTTCCCTGACATGGGAGACAGCCACGCGGACGGAACTGCCGTACACCGTCAGCTCCGCGCGGTAGTCGCGCTCCAGCTGTGCTTCGACCAGCAGGACGGCGAACTCGCGGGCGATCATCCCGACAGCATCAGCGGTGGTGTCCGGTCCCACCAGCGATTTTCGAGGGGGTCGATCGACGCGCGGGTCCTGGAGACTGCTGTTACTCCGATCCGCGTGCTCCGCTGAGGTCACGTCCGGTCACCATCTCCGATTCGATCCGCACGAACGCCGCGTTCCGCGACGGCATCCAGGATGTCGGGCCGACCTGCGACAGCCGCTCGTGCTCGGCGGTATCGGTCACGGCGGTGGCGCGTCCGGTGACGACCACGCTCCAGCCGGACCGGGCGTCCGCATCGAACTCGTCCGCCTCGAAGGCGACCACGGCACCGTCGATCGCGCGGACGAGATCCGCGTCCGAGGAGGTGCGCAGTACGACGGAGCTGTCCGTGTCCAGGCGGAAATCGACCGGAAGGACCGCGGGCAGTGCTTGTCGGGTGTACACGACGCGGCCGACCGGGACCTTGGTCAGCAGGCGCATGCACTCCTGCCGGTCGAGTTCGTGAAAGGCGTCATCCTGGGACATCGAACCATCGTCCCTCGGTACGCCGGGACCGTGTAGGGCCGGTCGGCCCTACTCCGGGGCAGGCGAAAGTCAGGGACTTTGTGACGGACCGGCCAGATCCTGGCCGGGGGCCTGCCTCGCTCGCCCCTCTGCCGGGCAGCCGATTCGGGGTTCGTCAGCCGGGCGCGCGCACCATGAAGACGTCCACCGGATCCTCCGTCTCGACGGCGAACCCGTGCCGCTCGTACAACCGTCGAGCCGGGCTGCCCCGCAGTACGTTCAGTCGGACAGGCGCACCGATGCGATCACACGACTCCAGCAGCTCCCTCAGCACGCCCGAGCCGATACCGCACCCCTGGAGGTGGGGGGCCAGGTAGAAGTGCTCGAGCCGACGGGCGTCCTCGTCCGGCCGCAGGGCAACGGAGCCGGCGAACGCGTCGCCGACCTCGATCACCCAGGTGTGGGCCGGGTCGAAGCCGTCCCGCAGCCGCTGCCGCACACGTTGCGCGTCGTACCGCCCGAGCCGTTCCAGATCCGCCCGCAACACCACGGCACGCAACTCGGCGACCGCCTCGACGTCCCGAAGCGACGCCGGCCGAAGATCCCAGTCCCCCATGATCATCAGGCTATCGCGCGAGGCCGTTCCTGATTTCGCCGGTCCACCCTCTCACCGGAACCGGAACCATGAGGATGTGCCCCGGTGTCGATGCCGAGGTCTGATGCCCGGCCCCGTCGCCCGCCGACGCGGGCCAGGCATCCATACCCGAGATCCTTCCCGGCGCCCGACGGGACGCTGCCGTCCCCGTCCTCAGACCGGTGTGGACGACGGGGCTTCCTCCCCGGACGTGGCATCAAGGGTGTTCAGAAGCTCGCGTTCGCCTGGTGTCAGCGGGGGCTCCGACAGAGGGGGCAGCGAGGGTCCGCTGAGGGCGGCCAGAATGGTCGCGGGGCGCAGCAGACGGGTGGGGCCCGCTTTGAGACCGGTCACATCCCACAGGGCCGACGCGGCGACGTAAGAACCCGTTGCCGCCCTGGTGAGGCGGCGTGTGTACCGGCCGGCGACGCGGTCGGCGGCGGTCCGCCTCCCGCCGCGGACTTCGGGGTACATCGAGTCCTGGCTGACCGCGATGCTCCATGCCGTCTCGACGATCGCGGCGGCGGCGCGCTGGATCTTGCGGGTCAGGCCGGGCGTGGCCAGGTCGGCGTGCGTCAGTTGCCGGCTGAGGGACTGGGCGCCGAGTGCGGCCACCGACATGCCCTGGCCGTAGGCCGGGTTGAGCGTGGCGAGCGCGTCGCCGAGGACGACGAGGCCGTCCGGCCAGTCGCGCGCCTTCTCCAGGTAGCGGCGGGAGTTGCTGGTGCTGTGGCTGACGAAGACGTCGGTGAGCGGTTCGGCTCCGGAGATGAGTCGGCCCACGATGGGGTGCGGAAGGCCGAGGGTGTAGCGCAGGAAGCCGTCGGGATCGGCCGGGGGTTCGCCGCCCCTGGTGCCCCCGAGGCTCACCATCCAGCGGTTGCCCTCGATCGGGACGATCAGCGCGCTGCGGCCGGGCTGGGACAGGTAGGGGTTTGCCTGCACCATGGTGAGGGGGAAGTCCTCCGCGCCCGGCGGGGTGCGGAAGATACGGGTGGCGTTGACGAGGCCGGTGTCGACGCGTATCTCGTCTATCCCGGTGATACCGAGGTTGGTCAGCCAGGCGAGGATGCGTGAGCCGCGTCCGCCGGCGTCGATGACGATGTCGGCTTCGAGTTCCTCCGGGTCCGTGGGGGTGCCGACGCGGACGCCGAGGACGCGCTGGGCGCTGCCGACGAGATCGACCACCTGCGCGGTACGGATCTCGACGTTGCCGGTGTTCTCCACCACGGCCGTGCGCACGGCCCAGTCCAGCAGTGCCCGGCTGGCGGTGATCATGTGGTGGCTGCTGTGGCGCCAGCGGTGGAACCAGCCCTCCGGACTCAAGGCCACCATGCCTGAGCTGAGTGAGATTTCGCGGGCGCCCGCGGCGAGCAGGTGTTCCCTGACGCTGATCTTCGGCACCAGCGTCTCCATGGCGGCCAGCCCGCCCGGCATCAGCAGGTGCGCGTGACGTCCTTGAGGGAGTCCCTTGCGGTGTTCCGGCCCGTCGGGCAACTCGTCGCGGTCGAGCACGATCACCTCGTCGACGACAGGGGACAACGCCGCCGCAGCCATGACACCGCCCAGTCCGGCTCCGATGACGACAGCTCTACTCATGGTGCTCCTTGAAGTCAGTCATGGGACGTGGTCACCGATCCCCGACGGGCCGCGGCGACGACGGGCGATTGCCCCAGCGCCCGGGCGAGTTCGACCAGTCCCGTTGTGCCGACGGCGTCAGTGGCGTGCAGGCGGTAGGTGCTGGGTTCTTTGAGCTGGTGGTCGGCGGGGGCGGCCACCTGGCGCGCGGCGTCGGCGAGCATGGCTGCCTCCGCTATCACGCGTGCCTGGCTCGGGGTGTTGCCTTCGTCGAGTGCCGTCGCCAGTGAGATCCGGCGCACCCGGTCGTCGAAGAGGGGAGCCAGGGCGAGGAGCGCGTCGTGGATGGACACTTCCAGCCATTGGAGCCGCGCGTACGGGAGTTCCCACCAGGAGGGTGAGGGTTTCGGCGCGGTCGCTGCCCACTGCACTTCCATCCACAGCGGTGTCAGCCTGCGGTAGTCGCTCAGGCTGCGCCAATGGGTGATGGCCGGCGGCAGGAGCCGGGGGAGTGTGAACCCGGCGGAGCAGAACAGCGCGCCGAGGGAGACGACGGGCGGCGCGACGGTGGTGGAGAGAAAGTCCAGGTCGTGGCCCAGCCAGCGGGCCACGACAGCGGTGGTCTTGGCGATCTCGAAGCCGACGACGTCCAGCAGCAGGCCGAGGAGAATAAGGCGGAGTCCCGTCCGGAGGGGACCCGTTACCTCGCGCAGCCATCTGAGGCACACGGCACTCATCACCACGACGCAGGCACCGTGGCCGACCAGATACAGCACGATCATCTCGCGCATGTACGGCGTGTTCGCGTAGTAGGTGTCGAGATCGTTGAGTCTCTCGGTGCGCGCGTCGGCCAATGTGAACAGGACGATGATGGCGGCGATCAGCAAGCCGAAGACGATGATGCTGTGCCGAGTGCTGTGTCTGACCCGCTCGGGCGGACCGCCTCTCCACTGGATCAGCAGAATCGTCAGGGAGCAGCTGTACGCGGAGATCATGCTGTACGTCAGCGGGGCGCCGAAGTTGGGTATGCCCGTCAGGCGGTTGACCGCAGCCAGCGTGACGGGGGCGGAACACGTGAAGCACACCGCTCCGATCGCGACCGCGGCGCACGTGGAAGCCGTCAGCGGATTGCGCAGCGCCGCGCGCGGTCGGCGGAACAGCAGGACGGCCGATAAGGCTAAAAGGCCGGCGGCCAGGTACACAACAAGGCTCATGAGTGGGAACTCCGTTCAGCGCCCCGCGCGGTGGAGGATGGCGCCGGTGCTGTCGGCGAGTGGTTCATACGGCACCCCTGGCGGCCGAACCGCGGCGTGCCCGGGTGTTCGCGAAGGTGCCGGACGCGGCCAGGGCCTCGGCGATGCGCACGAGAGCGGCGGCATCCGGCGCCGGGAGCCTGCGGCCGGCCCCGTGCGACGAATCCGGGACCCGCTGCCCACCGCGCTCCTCCCGCACGGCCGCGGCGATGATCGCGGCCCAGCCGACGGCCTGGGCCCGCTCGCGGTCACCCGCCGCGCGCAGGGAGGCGGCATAAGTCCGCTCGTACAGATCGCGGTCGAACAGCGCGTCGAGGTAGCTCAACGCGTTGTGGATGCTGGGCTGGCGCCACATGAGAAGGGTGGCGGGGGAGGACGGCCGTGGGCGTGGCAGCCGTAGATTGCGGTGCGCGAGTACGTCATCCAGCTCGTGTTCGAGCGGCGCCAGGCGCAGGTAAGCGCGCCAGGACAGGAGCCAGACCGCGATGCTGGGCCCGGCCCAGGGGATGAGGATCCCCACGACCGTCAGCAGAGCGCCGAGGCCGGCCAGTCCGGGTGAGACCTCCGTGCCGAGTGCCGACCAGTCCGGCCCGCACCAGCGGGCGACGACGGCCGTGAGTTTGGAGACGCTGTATCCGGCGCCGACCACCGTGCCCGCCCCCATGGTCAGCAGCCCGACGCGGAGCCGGCCGTGGACCTCGCGCGCCCAGCGCAGCGACCACAGCGCGGTGGTCACCACGGCGGTCAGATGGGCGAGCAGATACAGCACGATCATCTCGGCGATGAACGGGGTCACCGCGTAGTACGTGTCGAAATCGGTGCGGCGCTCGGTGGGCGTGTCGCCGAGCGCGAACAACGCGGCGATGACGACGAGCACGACGGAGTAGCCGCTCATCAGGCGGCGGGCGATCCGGCGGACGTCCGGTCCGCCCTTCCAGAAGACGATCAGGACCAGCGACATGGCGCTGTAGGCGGTGATGGCGGCGTACGTGAGCGGTGCGGCCAGATTCGGGACTCCGCTGATGTGGTTGATCGCCCCCACCGTGGGCGGCGCGCCGAGGAGGAAGCACAGGCCGGCGAGAGCCATGACCGCACAGATGACGCGCAGGATGGGATCGCGCCAGTGGCGTACGAGCTCGGGCGCCCGCACGGTCAGGCCGAGCCACAGCGCGCCGCAGCTCACGTAGTTGATCAGGCCGCTCATCTTCGTGTCCCGCGATAGTTGAGGGCAGCCCCGATACGGCTGGCGAGATCGTCGGCGCTGTCGGCCCCGGACGCGAAGACGGAGTGGTCCGATGCCTCCAGCAGAGCCCTGAGACGTCGTCCGACCAGCATGCCGAACCGATCGGCCTCCTGCTCGGCCCGCAGACTGAAATCGGTGCGGGCGGCGACCGGTTGGGCGCTGTGGGAAGCGTCCAGGTGGTGAGGCGGCGCCGCGTCTCCCTGACTCATGTGCCATACCTCGTGGCCGAAGATCACGATCTGGTGCCATACGGCGGCGCGCTCTTCGATGATGACGTCGTCATGGGTGTCGCGGTCGAGCCAGAGCCCGGTCGCGGTGTGCGGGGGGAAGGCCGCCTTGTGGACCACGACGTCGCGTCCCCGCCACTGATTCACCGATGTCACCAGCGCGGCGAACACTTCCTCGGGGTCCGCGGGAAGCCTCACCCGGATGGGGTCGATGAGCGCGTCCGCAAGCTTGCGCATCTCCCTTTTCCTACGCACCGTTCTCTCCGTGGTCCCTTCCGATTCCGCGCGGTACGAGGTTGTGGCCGCAGTGCCCGAGGACGGTGCCGGGCCGATCGTGTTCGCCGTGGCCCGAGCTGTACGTCACCTCGGCCGGCCCCGTGGGCCCCACCCGCCGGATGCTGTGGGACGGGCGGCCTCCGGCTCATCCGCGGTCAGGAACTCGGCGGACCGAGCGAAGAAACGGCGAAGCCGGTCCACTGGCTTCATGTCCGCCGGGACTGTCGTGCGGTGCGCAAGACCCTTGACGTCGAGAGCCTCGGAGAGACGCCGTCGACGGCCCGCCGCGTGGCTGATGCGCTCCAACGTTCCGGCCAGTTGGCCACAAGCATCCGCTGCCACCGGGCGTTCTCCAAGGCGCGTGTAGAGATGAGGAGTTGACGTTCACGTGAGCCTATCCGGCCGCGCCCGGGTTGTTAAGTTTTCCTTGCATCTCTCGGTCGGGGACTGCCGCGCGTCAGGACTCTCGGCGGGACGAGCCCGGCCTCGACGGCGGCGTGCGGTGCCGGGCGTCGTAGTCGGGGGAGGTGGGCAGGCCCCGTCCGGCCGGGCCGCGCAGCGGCGGCCGCTCCGAATCGTGTCAAGGTGGAAGGGGACCAGGAGCGACGTCGAGGAGGACCCGCCCGCGGATGTCCGGCCACCCGGACGGCTCGCGGGCCGCCACGCGAAACCGCCCCCACCTCGCCCCTCGCCCCTCGCCGAAGTCGCCGCGTGAGCAATCCGAAGGAGAGCCGGTCATGACCGCATTCCCCACCGCGCGAGCCGTCCGGACAACCCCGGAGGGCCTTCTCTGGGAGCCCAGCGAACGCTGGGTGCGCGGCCGAAAAGGCGAGGTCACCGTCGTGGACAGCAGGCACCCCGTCCTCGTGTGGGAGCCCGCGGTACCGGTGCCGCTGTACGCCTTCCCGCGAGGGGAGGTGCGCGAGGACCTGCTCCGCCCCGCGAAGAACCCGCCGACGGGCACGCACACCGGATCGCGGATCTTCTACGACCTCGAGCTCGACGGCGAGCTGCTGGAGAACGCGGCCTGGACGTTCCCCGCCTCCGACCTGGCCGGCCACATCGCCTTCGAGTGGTTCCGGCGCGTCGGCCGAGGACTGGAGCACTGGTACGAGGAGGAGGAAGAGATCTTCATCCACCCGCGGGACCCGCACAAACGGGTGGACGCCATGCCGAGCAGCCGCCACGTCAGGGTCGAGATCGACGGCACCGTCGTCGCCGACACGCACCGCCCGGTCCTGCTCTTCGAAACGGGCCTGCCGACCCGGTTCTACATCCCACGCGAGGACGTCCGCCTGGAGCTGTTCGGCCCCACCGACCACCACACCGGTTGCCCCTACAAGGGCACGGCCGAGTACTGGTCGTGGCGAGGCGGAGCCGGCGTGCCACCGAACATCGTGTGGAGCTACCGGGAGCCGCTGCCCGCCGTGGGCCCGATCAAGGATCTCCTGGCCTTCTACAACGAGGGAGTCGACATCACCGTGGACGGCGAGGGCCTGGAGCGCCCCGTCACCCCGTTCACCAAAGCGCTCTCGGAGCAGACGCCGAAGTGAACAGGCGCAGGCTGAAAGGCCTGGGACGAAAGCCTGTTGTGCGAGGCACGGGGGAGTGACTCAGGGCGTGACCGGGCCGGACGGCGGGTCATGACCATGGTCCTACGCGACGGCGGGGCCGTGACTGAGATGGCTCACCGGGTTATCCGGTGGCTTCTGCCTCGGCCGGCCCTGTAGGTTCCGGCCGTGAGTGATGTCGACGTGACGGAGATCAGACTCGCGGACGCCGAGGACGCGGCGGTGATCGCACGTATCCACATGACCTCCCGGGCGGCGACCATGCCGTACCTGCCCCCGCAGAAGCGCAGTCACGACCAGGTCGCCCGGTGGGTCGAGGACGCCGTGCTCACAACCTGCCGGACGTGGGTGGCGGCGCGGGGTGGAGAGATCCTCGGCTATGCCGCCCTTGAGGGTGACATGCTCGAGCACCTCTACCTGCGGCCGGACGCCCGCCGCCAAGGAATCGGCGCGCTGCTGCTCGACCAGGTCAAACGGCACAGCCCTGAGGGGGTGTCCCTGCACGTCTTCCAGCAGAACACCGATGCCCGCACGTTCTACAGGCGCCACGGTTTCATGGTCGTCGACACCAGCGATGGCGACCGGAACATGGAGAGCCTGCCCGACATGACCCTGCGCTGGCGGCCGGACGGTACACAGTGAACGGCGTCCCGACGCCCCGGCGACTTCGCTGATCCGCTGACGCCGCATCGGCGCCGGCGCGTGCTCCCGACGGATACCCGCACTCCACACCGACCACCGCCGGTCGTGCACGTTTCCCATCAGGTTGTTGTCGTGGGTCCGAGGAGGGCCGTATGCCGAGCAGACCGCAGGTGAACGAGGCACTTGGCCTTCTGCGTAGGGAACTTGAAGCCGCGTCATCGTCGCCGACCGAATTGACCGCGCGGGATGCCTGGTTGGGCTTCGTGCGGTTCGCGCGTCAGCGTTTCGATACGACAGTCCTGCCCGACTCGGACGGGTTGCTCCTTCAATACGGCACGTATGTCTTCGACGGACCGTCTGCGTTCGTGCTGGATTTCACGCGTCAGTTCGCCATCAACGATGACGACGGTGAGCACGACCAGTTCGTCCAGGTCCACTGCGAACTCAGCTTCCCGCCGGATCCAGCCTTCGACCTCCTGGGCAGCTTCAACTCCTGGTTCTTCCACGATACCGACGGGGATCTCGATCCGTGGGCCGAGGCTCTGGCCGACCGGCTGGAGCCGTTCCACGGTCGTAAGCCACTCGATCTACGACTCTACGAAGAACCGGTGTAGGCCGAGGTGAAGAAGTCGCCATCTCGGCCACGCCGTCGGTGCGGGAGAGCATCGGCCAGTGCCCCGTGTCGAGTTCGAGGAGACTCACCCGAGGTTCGGCGAGGACCTTCAAGCGGGGATCCCCCAAACCCTCGACCATCGCGATGCTCGAACCGTTCCCGGTGCACAGGACGCCGGTCGCCGGCAACGAGGACACCGCACCCGAAGGCGGAGCGGCTGGGTCAGCGTGCGCACCGGCTGCGGGACGGCGGTCTCCGCTCCGTGCTCGCCGGTACGGTAGGAACTCCCCTGAGGGAGGTTCAAGCCCGTGTCCCCCGACAGCATGTGGAGCATCGGAGAGCTCGCCGAACGCGCGGGCGTCACCGTCAAGACCGTCCGCTTCTATTCGGACCGGGGTCTGTTGCCCGAAGGCGTCCGCAGCGGCGGCGGCCACCGCCGGTACGGCCCCGAGGCACTCGACCGGCTCCACCTCATCCGCTCCCTGCGCACCCTCGACCTGCCGGTTCCCGAAGTAGGACGAGTCCTCGACCAGGAGGACACACTGGAGGACGTCGTCGCGGGCCAGCTGCGGCAGATCGGCTCGCGGCTCACCGCTCTGCGCTGGCAGGAGGCGGCCCTGCAACTGCTCCAGGACTGCGCCCCCGAGGAACGTGCCGCGCGGCTGAGGCTGATCGGCGCCGTGTCCGTGCCGCCCAGCACGGCACCGCTGGCGCGCTTCTGGCGGCGTTGGCTCCCGCCGCGGCTCCCGGCGCGACTCGTCTCCGCCATTGTCGAACACTCCGTTCCACAGCTGCCCGAAGGCCCGACACCGGCCCAGGTACTGGCCTTCACCCGACTGCACGCCTTCGTATCCGCCCCCTGTCCCGGCACGGATAACGGCCGGCCCGCGGCACACCGGCCCGACGGGGGCCGCCCGGCCGTGCTCTACGACGGTCTCGTCGAGGCGTACGCGCTGGCATCGCCGCAGCTGGTGGCCGAGCGGCCACCGCACCAGGGCGAGGCCCTCGACTGCTTCGTCTCCGCCTACGCCCGCTCACGTGACACGCGGGACACGCCCGCCTTCCGCCGCCAACTCAGCGGGCTGCTGGCCTCGGACCCCCGTATCGACCTCTACTGGAAACTCGCCGCCGAGCTCTCCGCCTCGCGGGAACCGACCCCCGGCGCCACCCACGACTGGCTCTGCACCGCGCTGGACAATCAGATCGCCCGCTCGGCGGACTGAACCGGGCGGGTTTCGGGCGGCCACAGGACGGACGGCGCCACGTCGCACAGCTGAAGGGCAGCCCCACGGGCCTGGCGTCCTCCAGACGTCCCAGCCTCAGGGAGCCTCGCTGTTCAGAACGCCCACCGCGTATGGGTGTAGGCCCCGTCGTCGCGGCCGAAGCCGTACGCCGTTGTCGGGGCCACCGCGAACACCGTCGCGTCCCCTTTTCGGAACGCGTCTCCGATCCCGTGGAAGGTGCCCTCCGGTGAGGTGATGTGCGGCCCGTATTTCTCCTCGTACGCCGTGATCACCTTCTCCAGCGTCGCCGGATCGGCAACGGGCTCCGCCGTGCCCTCGATCACGAGGTCGAGCCCTTCGGTGAGCGAGTTCCCGCCGGTGGTCAGCGCGCAGTGGCCGTCGTGAGCGAGGTTCTTCGCCTTCTGCTCTCCGGGGCCGGTGGAGAAGTACAGCACCCCGTCGTGCCAGGCCGCGATCAGGGGAGTGACGTGCAGCCGACCGTCGGGACGCACCGTCGACAGCCAGAAGATCTCGGCGGCCTCCAGCTGCCGCTGGGCCTCGGCCCACTCGGTGGCGGTGACCTCCGCGGCACCCGGACGCGGATTGAGAGCGGAGCTGTAGCGGGCATCGAGCTCGGTGGTGGGTTGCTTTGCGGGTTCCTGCGTCGGCATGGCGGATCTCCCTTCCTCTCCCTGATAACGACCGGTCGCCCGCCCCGAAGTCATCGCCGCGCCTGATGTTTTTCTGTCTGCTGACGCGCCTCGCCCTGCGCTGATGGTCCGGGCCCGCTCCGGAATGTGCGTCCGGGATCCGGGATGCGTCCACGGCGAGGGGGTTCGTGCCTTCGGCCCCGCATAGCGGCTTCGGGGAGAGGGCCAGGGCCGGATCAGGAAGCGACCATGGCGTTCAGCCCGTAGTCCAGCTCTGAGCCGTCGACCAGCACCGCCTCGACCGTGCGCGTACGAGGGTCGATGTCGGCCACGATTCCCTCCCCCGCGTAGCGCGGATAGCCCGTTTCGCCTGTCTCGCCGGTCGCTTCTACGACGGCAGATCGCACAGCCGAGTCCTGCGCGGAGGCCGCGCCCTTGTTCTCGAGGAATTCGGGGACCAGCAGGACAGTGAAACGCTGAGACTCGGTAGTCATGCTCCGGTATTTAAGTGCCTCTCCCGACGCCCGTCGCGCAGGCGCACGGTAGGTCTTTGCGTGCCGGGTCGAAGCAGCGCGGGCCAGTGGGCATCGGAGGAGCGCCGGCGCGGGGAGCCCCGCACCGGGGCGGTGTCAGCGGCCCGCAGGATCGAACGGGGGCGCCCGTCCCGCCCGTACTGCCGACACGCGGGTCGGCCGAGCGGGCGACGGCAGGGGGATGCGGCGTGTCAGGGGGGAAGGCATCGATCATGCCGCCGAGCTGGGCGCCGCCCGAACCCGCGACGGCGTCTCCGCCTTCGGACGGGCGCTCGTCGTACCAGCGGTGCTGCTCCACGCCCGAGCGGCGGCGACCGTTTCCGCAGACGGTTCGGCACGCGCCGACCGTCGAGAACAGATGGGCGAACCGTGAAGCGCAGGACAACGGAATCACGAGCGTGCGAAACGTCGACCGGTGATGGCCGCAGAGGAGGCTGGGCCCGGCGGATCGCGGCTACCGCAGGGGTCTTCGTGCTCTGTGCCCTGCCCACCGGACCGGCCGGTGCGACACAGGTGGACGGTCCCTCACCGGCCAGACCGCCGCTGTTCGTGTCCGACTACGGCAACGACCGCGTGGTGAGACTGCCGGCGAACGGGGACGGCCAGACGACGGTTCCGCTCAGCGGCGTAGTACGTCCGACCGGCCTGGCGTGGGACGCCGCCCGCGAGCTCTACGTCTCCGACACGGGCAACAACAGGGTGGTGAAGCTTGAGGCGAGGGGCGGGGAGCAGGTCACCGTCCCCACTGTCGGCCTGTCCCGCCCGTTGGGCCTCGCCGTCGACGCCCACGGCAGTCTCTACATCGCCGACAGCTTCAACGACCGCATCGTGAAGGTCCCCTCCGACGGCAGCGGCCAGACGACCGTCCCCACCACGGGACTCCTCCATCCCTGGGGCCTGGCACTCAGCGCCGGCGGGGACCTGTACATTTCCGACTTCGTCAACAACCGGGTGGTGAGGGTTCCCGCGGACGGCAGCGGTCAGACCACGGTCCCCACCGTCGGTCTGTCCCAGCCGACCGGGCTGGCGCTGAACGCCGCCGGGGACCTCTACATCTCGGACAGCGGCAACAACCGCGTGGTGAAGGTGTCCGCGGGCGGCGGTACGCAGAGCACGGTGCCCACCACCGGTCTGAGCGATCCGCTGGGCCTCGCGCTGGACGGTCGCGGCTGCCTCTATGTGGCCGATGGACTCAACAACCGGGTGGTACGAGTCCGAGAGGCCGACGGCGGCCAGGACACGCTCCCCGCTTCGGGCCTCAACACCCCGACTGGTCTCGCCTTCCCACCGATCGACGAACGGCCCCAGGGACACTGACCACCACCACGGCGAAGAGCGGACTGCTGACGCTGACGCTGTCGGGTTACGTCGGACTGCGTCGGGTCGGCGGGCCCTCAAGGTGCCGGATCCTCGGCGGAGCCGTGCGGCTCGGAGGGCAGCAGAGGGTGCAGGACCATGACCGGGACCGGGGCTTCGGAGCGGCCGAGGATCATGCTCCGCTCGGTACGGAGGCGTCCACGGGCTGGAGAGGCGTGGCGTCGGCGTTGGGCTCGGGGACGGAACCGCCGCGCAGTTCCGGCGTCTTCGCGCCGACCAGGGCGACCGCGAACAGGCAGAGGATCCCGCCGCTGACGAGCGCGGTCGCCCCCGAGGTCCAGCCGGCGACCACGCCGCCGCGCAGGTTGCCGAGGTTGGGGCCGGCGTGGCCGACGATCTGCTCGGCCGCCGTCACCCGGCCCAGCAGGGCGTCCGGCGTGTGGGTCTGCACGATCGTGCTGCGCGAGATCACCGAGACGGCGTCGGCGGCCCCGGCGAGGACGAGGAGTCCGAGTCCGGCCCACGGATCGCGGATCAGGCCGAAGGCCGCGAGCGCCGCTCCCCAGATCCCCGCACCGCAGAGCATCACCGGCCCGGGACGCCCGAGCCGCGTGACCATGCCGGACAGCCCGGACGAGACGATGCCGCCGACGGCCATGGCGGACAGGAACAGTCCGAGGGTGCGCGGACTGCCGCCGAATCGTTCGGCGTTGACCAGCGGAAAGAGACTGGTCGGCATCGAGAGCACGGTGGCGGCCAGGTCGGTGATCAGGGCGCCGCGTACCGCCCGGTGCCCGGCCAGGAAGCGGAGGCCGTCCAGTACCCCGTGCAGCCCGGCCCGGGACGGTTCACCTGAGGGCGGCAGAGCGGGCAGTCCGAACGCGCCGTAGAAAGACAGCCCGAAGGACAGGGCGTCGGCGAGGTAACAGGGGCCGATGCCGACCCAGCCGAGCAGGACGCCGCCGAGCGCCGGACCGGCGAGCATCATCGCCTGACCGCTGACCTGCTGGAGCGCCAGCCCGGCCGCCACCTGGTCCTTCGGCAGCAGCCTCGGCACGAACACGCCCGCCGCGGGACCGCCGACCGCCGAGCAGCAGGACTGAGCGGCGACCAGGCCGAGCACGCCCACCACCGGAACGTGCCCGGTGAAGCCCTGCACCGCGAGCAGCAGGGAGACCGCCGCCTGGCCGACGGTGGCGAAGAGGTAGATGCGCCGACGGTCGCCCCGGTCGGCCCATGAGCCGGCGAACAGCCCGAACACGACCATGGGCAGTGCCGAGGCCAGCCCCACCGCGCCGGTCCAGACCGTGCTGTGTGTCATGTCCCAGACCTGGTACATGACGGTGACCATGGTCATGAAGCTGCCCAGCAAGGACACGGTCCGGCCGATCAGCAGACGCCTGAAGACCGGGGACGTACGCACCGGCCGGACGTCGACCAGGGTTCGCGCAAGACTCATGAGGTACGGCGGGACGCGCGGGGGTGGTTCACATCGCGCAGGGTAACCGGCGCGCTCTGGCCAGGGCGAATCGTTTTGACCTCAGCCGTGACTGTCCGTCCCAAGCCTGCCGGCGCAGCCCTGAGAGCGTAATGATCTTGCCTCGGTCGACCAGGGGCGAACACGACGAGCCTGCCGCTCCGCGGTGCGCTGCGGCGGGGATCGGCGCACCGGGGTGTCTTTCCAGGCACCGCCGTTGTCAGTGCCCTCCTGCACAGCGCCGGCCATGATCAACGAACTTGACGTCATCGACTGGTCGTCGATGGACCATGCGTACGGTCCGGCGGACGACGTTCCGGTACGGCTGAGGGCGATGGGCTCGCCGGACGGCGAGGCCCGCGAGGACACGCTCAGCCACTTCAGGGCGTTGAGCACGACCTGGAACTGCACCGCATCAGCCGCGCGATCCTCACCCGCCTCGGCTGAACCCCGTAGAAGCCCGTTCCGGCAGACGGACGTACGGCGTCACTTCATCTCCCGGCGGGCCTGCCTCACCTCGCGGTCGACGGCCCAGGCGTCGGCGACCGGCCCCAGGTGGCCGAGCTTGTCCGGGTTGATCACCGAACGGATGGCCTGGATCCGCCCGTCGAGCACGTCGAGGGCCAGAGTGTGCAGGATCTTGCCGTCCGGGGCGCGGAAGATCGCGCCGGGCTGGCCGTTGACCTCGCGTGGCTCGAACGTCACGTCGATCCGGGCCATCACGGGGAAGACGGACGCAAGGAGCCGGGCCACGTTCTCCGCGCCGACGACAGCCCTGGCCAGACGCGGGGCCTTCCCGCCGCCGTCCCCGACCATCTGCACGTCGGCGGCCAGCAGATTCCGCAACGCGCCCACATCACCGTCTCTCAACGCGTCGAAGAAGCGCGCCGCCAACTCCTGCCGCTCCTGACGGTCCGCTTCGAACCGGGGCCGCCCGGCCTCCATGTGCCGCCGTGCCCGTACCAGCAACTGCCGGCACGCCGCCTCGGAACGTCCCGCTGCCGTGGCGATCTCGTCGAACCCGAAGGCGAAGACCTCCCGCAGCACGAACACCGACCGCTCCAACGGGCTGAGCCTCTCCAGCAACAGCAGCGCCGCCATCGACACGGAGTCGGCCAGTTCCGCCGAGCGCTCCGGGTCCTGATACGGATCACTCAGCAGCGGCTCGGGCAGCCACGGCCCCACGTACTCCTCCCGCCGTACGCGCGCGGAGCGCAGTACGTCGATCGAGACCCGGGTGACCGTGGCGGACAGAAAGGCCTTGGCCGACGTGGGCGGGGTCGTCGAGCGGTCGAAGCGGAGCCAGGTCTCCTGCACCGCGTCCTCGGCCTCACTCACGCTGCCCAGAATCCGGTAGGCGATCGAGAAGAGCAGCGGTCGCAGCTCCTCGAACTCCTCAACCTTGTTCACGGTAATCCCTCTCCCGCGCCAGGGGCCCGCAGCCGGAACCCGAACCCGAACCAGTTGCTGTCACCGTTCAGTGGAACTGTCCGGGCTCGTAGTCGCCGGCCGGCTGCTGGGTGATGATGTTCAGCCGGTTCACCGAGTTCATGAAGGAAACCAGGATGACGAGGGCGGTGAGCTGTTCCTCGTCGTAGTGCTTGACGGCGTGCGCCCACACCTCGTCGCTGACGCCCTTGGCCGCGTCCGCGACCCGGGTCCCCTCTTCCGCCAGCTCCAGCGCGGCCCGCTCGGCCTCGGTGAAGACCGTCGCCTCCCGCCACGCCGCGACGAGGTTCAGCCGTACCGAAGTCTCGCCGGCCGCGGCGGCCTCCTTGGTGTGCATGTCGATACAGACGGCACATCCGTTGATCTGGCTCACGCGCAGCGCCACCAGCTCCTGCGTCGCGGCGGGCAGCGGCGAGTCCTTGAGCGCCTTGCCGGCCGACATGAAGTACTTGAGGGCCTTGCCTGCGGTCGGGCTGGCGAAGTAGTTCAGTCGCTGATCCATGGCGAGCTCCTCGTTGTCATCAGTGCGTACACCCCTTGAGACGAGGTAGCCCGGCTTCCTGTGACATGAACGAGCGCGACCCGCGTCTCGTCTGGGTGCTGCGAAGCCGGGACAACTCGGCCGGCTTCACGTACGGCAGCACATGTCCGAATGCCTGGACTTGAGGCCAGGGAGCACGTCAACCTGCCTGGATGTCACCATTGCTGCTTTCCCCGCTGCGTTTCTCCCCGGAAGAGATCATCGGCGTCGTGGGCCTCTACGCGAGCAACCCCGAGTACTGCCGTGCCGCGGGCGAGTACTACCCTGAGCGTATTCCGGCCGACAGGGTCGAGGCCGATCTGCGGGAGGAAGCGGAGACCGAGGGCTGTGAGGTCCTGCTCGCCCGCGACGGGCAAGACCGGATCGTCGGCTTGTTGTGCCTGCTCGACCGTCACCCCACAGACGGACACCCGTGGATCGGGCTGCTGCTGGTGCACGGGAGTCTTCACCGGCACGGGGTCGGCCGAAGGCTGGCCGGGCTGGTGGAGGAACGCTTCCGCCGCGACGGCAGGGAGGGACTCCGGCTGGCTGTCCTGGAGAACAACCCTGCGGCCCTTGCGTTCTGGAACTCCCTGGGCTGGCAGGAGATCGACCGCCGTACCGACGTCCAGTACCAGCGTCCCTGCATCGTCATGCACAAGCGTCTGGACTGAAGCTGGGCCGCCCTCGCCGAACTCAGGCGCTGAAGGCCGCTGTTGGGGGCGTCGCGAGCCGCGTGAGTGAGTACGGATACTGACGACTGAGGGTGGGAGGGCTCCCAGCGACCCGCGATCCGGAAGCCGTTGTTCTCGCGGTAGTGAGGGGCGCCTTAGGGCGTGCAGAGAATTAACTTGCGGGTTTTGAGACTTGACCTCGCAGGTCAGCGTGCCACTCGCCTACATGTTGTTCTTCTGCACGCCCTTACTGATCGTTTCAGAATGGGTTGAGCTGCGGGTCTTGCATTCGGCGATCTTGGTCGGCAGGGTGTCCAGGGTGCGTGCTGATCTTGTTCCTGACGACCTGTGGGAGCGGGTGGCCCCGCTGCTGCCGCCTGCTCCCGAACGGCGCCATCGCCACCCCGGGCGGCTGCGCGTTCCCGACCGGGTGGCACTCGCTGGTGTGATGTACGTGTTGAGGACTGGTGTCGCATGGCGTGATGTCCCCGCGGAGACGGTGGGCTGCTCCGGGGTGACGGCCTGGCGCCGGCTGCGGGACTGGACCGAGGCCGGCGTGTGGCCGCGCCTGCATGCTGCCCTGCTGGCCGAGCTTCGCCGCGCCGGCCTGCTGGACCTGGACGACTGCTCCGTGGACGGGTCGCACGTCCGGGCCCTCAAAGGGGGGATCACGTCGGCCCCTCACCCGTCGACCGCGCCCGCCCCGGCTCGAAGCACCACCTGATCGTCGACCGCCACGGAACCCCGCTCGCCGTCACACTGACCGGAGGCAACCGGCACGACGTCACCCAGCTCCAGCCACTGCTGGACGCCGTCCCACCGATCCGGGGACTTCGGGGACGTCCCCGCCGCAAACCCCGGCGGCTGTACGCCGACCGGGGCTACGACTTCGACAAGTACCGCCGCCTGCTGTGGAAGCGCGGCATCAAACCCCTGATCGCCCGACGCGGCGTCGCCCACGGCTCCGGACTGGGCAAGGTGCGCTGGGTGGTCGAGCGCGCCTTCGCCTGGTTGCACCAGTTCAAACGGCTCCGCACCCGCTACGAACGACGCGCCGATCTCCACCAGGGCCTGCTCGAACTGGCCTGCAGCCTCATATGCCTTCGCCGCCTACGAACCTCATCCTGAAGCGATCAGTTGGCTACGTTGAACCACCCCGGCCGCACCTCGGTCAGAAGCGGTTGCAGTGACTGCACTGCGGACCGCATGTCCTGATCCGTGACGTCAAGAGGCTCCGGCAAGCTCAGCCCGTACCAGCGCAGCCGCCAGAGGTCGAAGACTTCGCTCCCGTCAGCTGCGAAGTCCACATCGACCTGAGTGCCGTTGTCGCTCACGAAGAGGCACCCTGCCCCATGGACCTTGTAGGAGTACGTGCCGATGCGATCACTCCGGCTGATCCGACGCGAACGGGCCAGGCGGACGATGTCCGCCAGTCGCTCAAGCGAGGGGATCGCCACCCGCATGGCCGCATCAATCGCGCTCAGAGCGCGGACGTAACCGAGCACGAGGTCTCGCGCAGCCCCAACCCGTTCCATACGGCGTCATCCCCCTGAGCCCGTGACTGAAGGAATTGTTCCATGGGCCCGCCAGCGTCTCCGCGGAACGGCATTCTGAAACGATCAGTTAGCCGGCGCCGGCCCCCGTAGCGAGACCCTACGAGGGAGCTCGGAGTGGTTCCGGTCCCCGACGTGGTTCCGGTTCCCTCCTGGGTCGTTGTCCGCGGCGAGCGCCAAGGACGAGCAGCGCGAGGCCGCCCGCATCGAACCGGTACTCAAGCGGTTGTGGCAGCAGAAGACGTGGGACCCGAAGACGGTCCGCGCCGCGATGCTCAAGCTCGGTTACCAGGAGGAGCGTTTCGACGCGAAGTGGAACCTGATCGGCGGGACAATGCGGGTCAAGCCGATGGACTCCCGTTTCGAGAACGGCCGCGAGGTTACTCCCGAGGGCGCACGGGTGGGCCTGCGCGTCCATGATGACGCCTGCGTCACCGCGTTCGTGAAGAAGACCGACTATCAGGTGTCGGCCAACGGCCCCTACCCGGAGGCGGGTTGCTTCGAGTCGCAGGCCGGTCGCTGAGAGCCGACGGTCGAGCGCGCTCTCGCTCTCGTCGCGGTGTCAGCGGAGCGGGAAGGACGCCCGCTGCTGCCACTGCGATCCGTCGAAGACCATGAGATCGACCGAAGATACGCGGGTAGCGACGGGAAGCCGGTCGCGAAGGTCGGCCTCGATGTCCTCCAGGACGGCGTCCTCTTGCCTCTGAACGATGGTCAGATGCGGGATGATCTCGTCGAACTGCCCGCCGAACGGCGGGGTTTCAGGCCACCGTTCCACGATGGCCTCGGTGAGCCGGCGAAAAGACGCGTCCGGTTCAGGTGCGAGATACAGAATCCCGGGGAATCGACCGAAGCGCTCGAACCGGGCCTCGAAGGGGTGATGACGTCCGATCACACCATCGATGGCGGCCAGGGTGTCGCTGTCGATGCGGCTCTCGTCGAGAAAGGGGAAGAGCACGGTGACATGCGCCGGGACACCCGCACGGACGGACGGGTCCAGCCGGTCCCGCCACGCCCGTACAACAGGTTCCAGTTCAGGGACCCTCACCACGAGTCCTGACTGCCCTGCCTGAGTTTCGCTGGAGTCGTCACCTGCCATCGCACATGTCTATCAGCTCTATCGGGGCTCTATCAGCTCTGTCAGCGGGTGCAGAAGGCCGCGACCGATTGTCGGGGACGGGTGTTGAGGATTCGGTCCGATCGCCTGGATCAATTGCCCTCTCATGGGGCAGGTGCGCACTTCGCCTGTCACGGCCGCAGGCCCGCCTGCCTGAGCGTCACCTCGGACAGGTCGGCGATGACCTGCTGGTCTCCGCGTCGCCAGGCATCGGCGAGACCACCAGGCGGGGCGGGGACCGCGGCGAGATCGCGCTGCCGTCCGGTCAGGGCACGCAGGGCGAGCAGATCC
This sequence comes from Streptomyces sp. NPDC042002, assembly GCF_055588305.1. Classification (NCBI taxonomy): domain Bacteria; kingdom Bacillati; phylum Actinomycetota; class Actinomycetes; order Kitasatosporales; family Streptomycetaceae; genus Streptomyces; species Streptomyces sp. NPDC042002. The sequence continues at coordinate 397,092 of NZ_JBVJCT010000002.1, forward strand.
GCGCCTCCGGGGGCGTCGAGGAGACGTCGGGTGGTGGCACTGCGCCGGATCCAGTGGAGGCGAGGCGGAAGCCACAACACGAGTACGAAGGCCACTGAGAGGACGATCAAGGCGACCGCGGCCAGCGTGGCCACGCGGCCAACCAAGTCCTCCAGTGACTGTCCGGCGTCGGAGAGACCGGTGGCGGCGTCGGCGGCGGACAGGAGCGGCTTCTTCAGGGAGCCTCCTACGAACGGCACCTTCGAAGCCGCGTCGCCGGCGTCACCGAGGCCACCGGCGAGGCTGTCGCCCGCGCTCTGGGCCTTCCGCCCCGGCTCCGCCAGCAGCAGGATCGCGTGGCGGACGGCCAGGGCGAACCAGACCGCGACCGCGATCAGGGCCACGGCGATCAGGTCGGCAAGCACCTGACGGCTCCGACGCGCTGGGGTCTGTGCGTAAAGGCGCATGGGCGTGCTCCTGTTCCGGGAAAGCCATAGAACCGGGCCGGCTCCAGCCACGTGAGGTGCGGCCGGTCGCTTGCGTACGTGGGACTCGAGGCGGGTTTCGACGCACGGGTGTCCACGGCCCGTGAGGTCGGTCGGAGTGGTCGAGAGGGGCTGTCCAGAATGCCGATGGGTTGTCACGGGTGTCACGGGGGTGGGTCGGAACGGCTCTCCGGGCCATGGTGACATTCCGTCAGAGCTACTTCCCGTCTTTCGTGAAGTTGTGCATGGCCATGTATGGCTTAGGCCGCGGGGAAGGCGTTCCAGGCAGAGGCAGAGGCAGAGGCAGAGGCAGAGGCAGAGGCAGAGGCAGAGGCAGAGGCAGAGGCAGAGGCAGTCGGCATTCCGGCCCTGGACGGGCTGATCGGGTCAGTGACTCCGCTCGGGTCAGTGACGCCCCGCTCGGGCCAGGGCATGGTCGGCCTCTGCGGCGAGGGTGGCGACGAGCTCGGCCGCGGGCGGCAGGTCGGTGACGAGGTCGACGCCCTCGCCCGCCCAGACCGGCAACGCGGGTACATCACCGCGTGCCACATCAGCCTCATAGGCCCGGCGGGTTGCCGCGGGGTCCGCTGCGAGTTCCGCTTCCCGGCCCCTCCACCGAGCGAGGTAGGGGTGGCCCAGCGTGCGAGCTGTGTACGTCGACGGCCATCGCGAGCTTCGGGCGATGTCGAGGATGCGGTTGCGCTCCGTGTCCTGCCCGCGTCCCTCGACGAGCGCCTTGGCGGTCGAGGGGGCGATGAGGGCCTCGGCCGTGGCCTGGAAGCGGGTGCCGATGAGCGCCCCGGCGGCGCCCAGAGCCAGGACGGCCGCCAGGCCCCGGCCGTCCGCGATCCCACCGGCCGCCAGCACCGGCACTCCTTCGGCCAGGTCCACCACGACCGGTACGAAGGGAAGCGTGGATCGCCCGTGCCGGGCGCCGTGCCCCCCGCTCTCCGTACCTTGGGCCACGATGACGTCGGCGCCCAGGCCCACCGCCTGCCTGGCTTCCGCCAGATCGGTGACCTGGATGATCACCGCCGCACCCGCCGCACGGATCCGTTCGACGAACGGGCTCGGATCTCCGAAGGAGAGCATCACCGCTCCGGGGCCGTGCTCCAGTGTCTGCTCGACCACGTCCATGCCGGCCGCCCAGGTCTGGAACCCGACTCCCCACGGCTTTCCGCCACCCGCGACGATCGGCAGCTCGCGCGCCAGCCAGTCCGGGGCGCCGCCTCCGGCGCCCAGGAAGCCGAGCCCGCCACCGGCCGAGACGGCCGCCGCCAGCTCACCGCCGGCCGAACCGCCCATCGGAGCCAAGGCGATCGGATGCCGGACACCGAACAACCTCGTGAACGCCGTCGACAACGTCATGACAGCAATCGTCGCCCAAGCGGACGGCGCTGCCCATCCCTCCGCCCCGGAACGCAGGGCGTCGGACCCGGGGCTTGAGATCCCGGCGCTCGCTCCGCCTTTCGCGGGCCCCCGGAGTGCGCCGAGGTCGCTCTCCCGCCGGGCATCCGGACAGCTCTGAGCCAGCCTGGTGGGTCGCTGTCCGCCGACATGGTGCAGGGTGGACGTCATGCTTGCCGATCACCAGGAGTACGAGGTAGTCGTCACGGCCGTTGCTCCGGCGGGGGCGGCCGTCCAAGCGGACGCTCACGATGGTTTCATCGACCAGGCCAAGCACCCCTCATGGCGGTCGGACGCGCCTCGGCCCGTGGTCGGCGACCGCATGCCTGCGGTGGTGCTGGACTCCTCCAGAACCCCAGCACGCTTCAGCGCCCTGCCGGACGACATACGGATCGCTCGGAGCCTGCGTCACACCGAACCGCTCTCGCGACTCTGTCCGCCACCCGCCGATGGCCGGACCGTGAAGTGGGCGGCAGCGGAAGACGAGTTGGGCGTGGAGCTGCCGGCCGACTACAAGCGGCTCGTCGAGACGTACGGGGGAGGGGTCTTCGCGGGCATGCTCTGGCTGCTGGAACCGGGCTGCCCGGATCCGTCGTACGACCTGCTCGCCCAGACCTCGGAACGCGCGGAGATCCTCGCCGAACTCTGGGATTCAGGCGAGGACATGCCGTCGGAACTCCACCGGAGTTCCGGGCAGGGTGCCCGGTCCTTTGGGCCGGGGTGAATGCCCGCTCCCGCGTAGCGGGGCAGAGGCAGCCGTTACGCCCCCTGGGCGGAACGGCGTTCACCATCCGCGACGGCGCGGCGTACGAGCGATACAAGCCATGAGTTCAAGGAGCGGTCGTCGGCCTCGGCGGCGGTCTTGGCCTGCTCATGCAGATCGTCGGGGAGTCTCAGGTTCACATGCTTCATGGGACCATAATGAAGCTAGAATGGTCCCATGTCACGTTTCCGGATGTACCCGACGTCGCAGCAGGAGCAGCAGATGTTGCTGCACTGCGCGCATGCCCGGTACGTGTGGAACCTGGCGGTCGAGCAGCATGCGCACTGGTATCCGGGCCGCAGGTCAGCGCCGGGTTTCGCTGAGCAGTGCCGGCAGCTCACTGTGGCCCGGCGTGCCAATGAGTGGCTCGGCAGTGGGAACGCGGACGTGCAGCAACAGGCGCTGAAGGACTTCGCGCAGGCCAGGAACGCCCGCTTCACGTCCGGGTTCGGTGAGCCGACCTGGCGCAGGAAGTACCGGCACGAGGGCTTTCGGGTCATCGGCACCGACCGCGTCCCGGAGTTGACCGAGGACGGCTCGCCGAAGCTGAACGCGAGGACCGGCAGGCAGGTCATGGGCCGCTCGGTGGTGGTGCACCGGCTGAACCGGCGGTGGGCGCGGGTCAAGGTGCCCGGCTGTGGCTGGGTCCGCTTCCGCCTCACCCGGACCGTACTGCCCGCCGCGAAGACGTTCCGCGTCACCTTGTGCAACGGCCGCTGGCACATCGCGTTCGCGGTCATCCCCGCACCGGTCGCCGCGCCCGGTACGGGCGAGGTCATCGGTGTCGACCGGGGCGTGAACATCACGGCGGCACTGTCGGACGGGCGGAAGCTGAACTGTCCGCAGCTCACCGTGAAGGAACGCGCGCAGGTCCGTAAACACCAGCGGCGTGCCGCACGCGCTCCCAAGGGAAGCGAGCAAAAGACCGTCGCGTATGCCAAGGTGGCCAGGCTCAGAGCGCGTGAAGCCGACCGGCGCAAGGACTGGTGCGAGAAGACCAGCACGATGCTGGCCCGTACCTATGGCCTGGTGCGGTTCGAGAAGCTGAACATCAAGAACATGACCCGCTCGGCCAGCGGAACCACCGAGCGGCCCGGCAGGCAGGTCAGGCAGAAAGCCGGCCTGAACCGGGCGATCCTGGCGCAGGGCTGGGGCCTGCTGCGCCAGCGCACCGAGCATAAGGCCCCGGGCCGGGTCGAGGACGTCCCCGCCCCCTACACCTCCCTGCGTTGCAGTGTCTGCGGTTGGATCGACAAGAACTCGCGCAAGAGCCAAGCCGAGTTCGTCTGTTCCTTCTGCGGCTTCACCTGCAACGCGGACACCAACGCAGCCATCAACGTCGCGGCAGGACAGGGCGGGATTCCCCGCCCCCGGCGATCAGCCGGTGCCGGAGGGACGACACCGCCCAAACAGCGGTCGAGCGTCCGTGAACCTCAACCCGGCCGGGTTGGAATCCCCCTCTTTTAAGAGGGGGAGGATGTCAAGAGGGCAACACCAGGCTGGTGCCCTGGGGGTACGCGGAAGGTGCGGGGCACTACCTCTACTGGCTGGTCCGTCCCGGCGTCGAGGCCGAGGAATGGACCGTCATCCTCAATGAGGGACGCGGCCCCCTGTGGGAGACCTGTCCGATGTCATGCAGCCAGTTCCTCCTCGAGGTGGTGGCGGGCACGACGACGTCGTTCTACTTCACCGGCCTGGATGACTTCGTCGCGCCGGACGACAGGAATCGCTTCGTACCCAACGCTCAACTCCTCAGCCAGTGACAGGCCAACTCGGGTGGCTGGAAAGGCTGTTCGTGGCGTTGGGCGCTGAACGGCCCGCGCCGTCGGGTTGTTCGGGGGTGGTCAGAGGCTCGTGAGCAAGCCGTCGAGCGGGGCGGGCACACGGTCGCGGGCGAGGGCGTCGACAAGGACGCGGCCGTAGTGGATTTTGCGGCCCTTCTTCGTGCCGAGGAAGCGCCGCAACTGCTGCTGTGGGGCGCGCCCGTGCTGTGCCGGCTGACGCAGGAAGGTCCGCAGGGCTCGCAGGTCGCCTTCCTCCCGTACGAGTTCCTCCACCCGTGTCACACCCAGCGCGCGGATGAGCTCGTCCTCCAGATCCGCTACGCAGACGAAGAACCCCTCCTCTGACGCACCGGCCCGCTCCAAGCCGCGGGCGTAGTAGCCCTGTTCCGCCTCGTCACACAGTCCCGTGAGACGGAGGCCCAGGCCCGGCGGCCCGAGGAGACGGGCGAAGCGCGCGACGCTCATCGCACCTCCCATCGCCAGGACACAGACTCCTTCGGCCTCCAGGTTCCGGCCCCGGCTCTCGGCCAGTGCGCTGACCGCCGCGACATCGCTCGGCCCTTCGAGCAGAACGGCAGTCCGGACGGACAGCCGCGCGGCCAACTCGCGCGCGGGGTCGCCGGGCCCACCGGCCGCCCACGCGGTAACCGCCTCCCGGAACATCCCCATGTCAGTCACCCGCAGAGTCTGAGCCCTCCGCGACCGGCAAGGTAGCCAATTTCCGCCGGAGCGCCGATCGGTGGTGAAGAGTCGGATCCGACCCCGACTGAACGAGTAGGCCGCCGGAGAGCGCGGATCCCGCCGGACAGAACCGGGCGGTCAGGTGCTCGAAAACCAGTGGAACCGCGCCGCTGTGCGCCATTACCGTGCTGCCGACCCAAGTCGTCTGGTCAAGGACGTGCCGTTGTACACCCTGTGAGACCTCCCGAGCGCTGAATCGTCGCGCGTCGCGCATGTGCGCCGCGCTCCTTTTTGCTGCGGACTTCTCACTGAAACCGGTGTACTTCTGTGCTCGAAAACTGGGTGGTCATGCCCACCTGCCTGCCGATCGTTCTCCGCCGCTGCCACGCGTGCGCGTCCGAGCGCTTCCGGGCAAGCGGCAAATTCCGCGTCAACGCGAACCACAAGCTCATCGACGCGTGGCTCCTCGCGCTCTGTACCGCTTGCGGGGAAACCGCAAAACTCACGGTCCTGGAGCGGATGAACGTGCGCTCCGTACGACCTGAGCTGCTGGACCGGCTGCATGACAACGACCCTGGTCTGACAGCTGAGTTGCTCCAGGATCCGGTCGTGCGGCGCCGTAACCGCGTCGCCCTCGACTGGGGCGACGCCTGGCGCCTCGACACCGGCGGATCGGATCACCTGGACCGCGAGGCGATCGACATCTCGGTCCGCTTCGCGGCGCGGATCCCTGTCCGGCCGGTGCGACTGATCGCTGAAGGCTGCGGTCTTTCGCGGGCCGAGGTCGAGAGACTGATCACGGCGGGCAAGCTCGTCTCGGCAGTCCGGCTGACCGGCAAGCTCTCCGACGGCTTCGCGTTCACGCTCAAGCGCTGAGCCCTGCTCGGGACCATGGGCCTGTCCGGCACGATCAGCCGGGCAGGCCCTGGCCGGGCGGGTTTCCACCGTCGACGCCAGGCGGCGGTCGCGGGCGATCAGATGCTCACCGGCCGCTCCGACGAGGACCACGTCGCAGCCGACCAGCTCGCGTGCCGCCTGCTTGACCTGCTCCGGGTCGGCCCCCCGTGCCACGGCGAGCCGTTCGGCGACCGCCTCGGTGAGCGGGCGGGCGAACAGTGCGGCGAGTGGGCCCGATGCCTGTGACTGACCGGTGAGCGGAGTCGCCCGCACTCCCTTGCCGGAGCCGAGGCGCCCGTCGGAGGAGACCGTCGCTCCGGTGATCAGCAGCCCGCCACGGGCGAGTTGGGCATGGTTGGGGCTTCCGGAGCCGAGCGCGACTTTGGCTGTGGCCGCGCCCTGGGAGCGGGCCCGGGTCGCCGGGCGTCCTCCTGCGGCACGCCACCGCCATCCCCACCGGTACCGCCATCGTCACTGCCACCGCCACTATCCTGCGTGAGGTGATCAACTCATATGCGAGCCTTGATGATGCGAAGGTCGCGACAGCCGCGGCAGGTGCCGGTGCGGACGTCGTGCGCGCCATGTACGGCCGACAGCTCACGCGCATCGACAAGGGTGGCGGGGACTTCGCCACCGCCGCCGATGTGGCGGCCGAGCAGAAGATCCTCAGCGTCCTTCGTGCCGCCCGGCCCGATGACGCCGTACTGGGTGAAGAAAGTGGGCCGCAGGGCGCCGCGGACGCCGCACGCCAATGGTTGGTGGATCCTCTGTGCGGCACGCTGAACTACGCGGTCGGCACCATGCTGGTCGCGGTCAACGTGGCGCTTCGCGGCGGTGCCGCGGCGGTGGCCGATCCGTTCAGCGGCGAGGTCTTCTTCACCGACGGGGAGAAGGCCTGGGTGCGGCAGGACGGTGCCGATGCCCCACTGGTGCCCACATCCGCCACCCGACTCGTCGACGTCAATCTGGACCCGCCGTTCATCAGCGCGCCCGACTTCAGGGCTGTGGACCTGCTGGCCCACCCCGCTTTCGTGGCACGTTTTCGGCCCCGGGTCGTGTCCACGACATTGGCGTTGGCCTGGGTCGCCTCAGGTAAGCGCGCCGCGTACGTGACGGACGGCGGCGACCTGTCCGGGAGCGTGCACTTCGCCGCCGGCATCGCCTTGTGCAAGGCCGCGGGCTGCGTGGTCACCGGGATCGACGGTGCCCCGACCGGGGAGGCAGGCCGCGGACTCGTCGTGGCCGCCGACGACGAAACCCACCGGCTGCTGCTGTCAATGATCCGAAGCTGAAACGGGAACTACGTCTGAGGGGTCATGTGCCGCGTCGGCTCGGCCTCCAAGCGGCACCCTCCGTGAGCCGTCCTCTCCTGCCGAGAGGCGTTGGTGAGGTCGACCCGCATAGGTTCCGTCCCAGCATGGGGATTCAGATGCCGCGGGTGCCCGCGAGGATGCCGGCCTGCTCCATCATGCGTGTCGGTTCACGGCCGTTGGCCCAGGCGTCATTGAAGGAGGGCACCGATTCCACGTGAGGGCCGAACCGTCTGCGGATCGCTTCCAGGAGCACCTCCAAGGCCTGCGCCTCCATGCGGCGGTCGCCGCCGGACTCCATGCGGATCGCGCCCTGCGAACACAGGCTCCCGTCCTCATCGATCAGCGCTCCCGCACACCAGCCCTCTTCCTGTAGCCGCAGGGAGGCGCGGTGCAGTAGCGCCGCAACCGGTGTGGCGTACGGGCAGGGGGCTGGGAGCGGTGCGCTGGGAGCCAGTGGGGCTGCGATGTGGGACCAGTCGACGGGGGCGGTCTCGATGTGCGCGGTGTTGACCTCGTAGGCGACGGCCGCCAGCGCGAGCCGGGCGTCCATGTCCTTCTTGACGGCGGCCATGCGGGCCTCCAGGTCGTCGGCGGGACGCCGTTCTGGCCTCGCGCCGAGGGGTGGGACGCCGTCAGGGGACTCGGCGGGGGCTTGTCGGGCGGCGGTGTGCGTGGAGGGCTGCATGATGGATGGATTCCTCGCGCACGGGTGCGCTCAGCGCCGCCGAATGGGCGGTACTGGTACGACATGGTGCGGGACTGGACCGGCTCCTTGACCACCTGCGGCCGCTCGCTCACCGGGACAGGGGCACGGAAGGAGTGCCACGTCGGATGCGGACAGCAAGCGGTCCGCATCCAGTACGCCGGACAAGCTGTGGAGCACGCCGGATCTCGGGCGTGTGGCGGTCACGGGTAAGGACCTTGACGGATACGAGGTGAACCTGGAGGGGGCGTTGCCCTTGGTCTCCCACAGGTCAGTGGATCCGGCCTTATGCGGGCCCATACCCCTCAGGCAATGGCACTCAACAGTGCCTACCCCGCCACAGCTCGCATCGGCCGGATGATTTTCGCGAAGGATCACAGCCCCGGAGCGGACATGAGCCTCGAGGACGTGATCAGGGCGCCGGCCGGTGACTACGACCCGATGGCCCACGGCGAGAGCCCGGCGAGCGATGTCGGTGCCGAGACCGCGCCCGGCATCGGTGATGAGAACGACCTTGCTCATGAAGGGGAGAGCTCCGTGCGGACGACTGGGCGAGGAGGTAGGGGCGGGGTCAGACGGCGTTGCGGTCGTCGGCGATCTCCTTGAGCTGGTTGACGGCGGTCATCGCGCTCGGCCATCCGGCGTAGAAGGCGAGGTGGGTGATCGCCTCGGACAGCTCCTCGACGCTCAGGCCGTTGTCCAGGGCCACGCCCAGGTGATAGCCGAGCTGCTCAGTGCGGTACAGCGCGGCCAGCACACTCACGGTCACCAGGCTGCGATCGCGCGGGGAGAGCTCGGGGCGCTCCCAGACGTCTCCGAACAGGACGTTGTCGGTGATCTCGACGAGCTTCGGCGCGATCTGGGCCAGCGCCTGAGGGGCGGACTGCTTTGCCATGGCATAGCTCCTTGACACGAAAAAGGATGAATCGGCATGAACCACTCTGTTGGATTGCGGGCTGCCCGGCAGCAGCCGGCTCTGGCGTCCTGAGACGGGTCGGCTACTCCCGCTGCTGCCGCTGCCGACGGAGCGGCAGCTCAACGAGGTGGAGAAGGGGCTGCCGCTACAGGTACTCACAGGACCCCACGCACGTGCGCCGGCCGACCCGGCCTGGATTGGTGAGTACCGAAAGCGATATCCGCGAATCCCCGGCCTCCCGCCGCGCCAAGATCACCCCGCAGAAAGCAGGACCACTACCCGCTCGCGGCGGCAATCGGCGCGCGCCGGGCCTGCGCCGCGAGGAAGCCGCCCCGGATTGTGCAGGTGCGTTCCCGTGGTGTGCGTGAACTCTGGACAGGCGGACCTGGCCGTGCTGTCATGTCCGCGGCACTATTTCCAACGTTGTAGAAGACCGCAGCGTTTCCCACCTTCCGCATAGACGCTGTGGATCCGCATCTGGATGATCTGACGTTGTCCAATGAAGAGAGACAACGTTGTCGCGCTGCAAGTCGACCCCTCTTGGAAGGCAGGTCACCTGCATGTCAATGAGCAGGCGGAAAGTCCTCGGCATAGGTTCCGGCGCCTTGGGAGCCGCGGCTCTCGGAATCACGTTCGCGGGAGTCGCGGCCGCGGCGCCGCACCCGCGAGCTGAAACGCAGCTGCCCGACAGATTCCAGAAGTTGCCGCCAGGGAGCGTGGTCGCCCGAGGCTGGCTCGCCGGCCAACTCCGGTTGCAGCTCAACGGATTGTGCGGCACGTACGAGAACCTCTCGCACTTCCTCGACTTCTCCACCACCGGCTGGGTCCATCCCGAGCACAACGCCTGGGAGGAGGTGCCGTACTGGCTGCGCGGTTACATACCGCTGGCGATCGCCACCGGGGACCCGCACGCGCTGTCACGGTCGCGCGAGTGGGTGGACGGGGTCCTCGCAACCCAGCAGAGCGACGGCTTCTTCGGGCCGAGTGCCTTACGCACCGCACTCAACGGCGGTCCGGACTTCTGGCCCTTCCTGCCGCTCCTGCAGGCGCTGCGAACACACGAGGAGTACACCCAAGATCAGCGGGTGGTGCCGTTCCTGGTCCGTTTCCTGCGCTATATGAACGCCCAGGGGCCGGGCGCCTTCAACACCAGCTGGGTGTCGTACCGTTGGGGCGACGGTCTCGACGTCGTCGTGTGGCTCTACCGGCGAACCGGCGAGGCGTTCCTGCTCGATCTGGCCGCCAAGATGCACACCTACGGCGTCGACTGGACTGGCGCCACCCCGAGCCGGCACAACGTGAACATCGCCCAGGGCTTCCGGGAGCCCGCTCAATATGCCCAGTTGACCGGCTCCGCCGATCTCACCCAGGCCACCTATCGTGCGTACGACACCGTGATGGACACCTACGGGCGGTTCCCCGGGGGCGGGTTGGCCGGCGACGAGAACTATCGGCCCGGTTTCACGGACCCCCGACAGGGCTTCGAGACCTGCGGCATTGTCGAATTCATGGCCAGCCACGAGTTGTTGACGAGGATCACCGGGGACCCGGTGTGGGCGGACCGCTGCGAGGACCTGGCCTTCAACATGCTCCCGGCCTCCCTCGATCCGGACGGCAAATCGGTTCACTACATCACCAGCGCCAACAGCGTCGACCTCGACAACCACCCCAAGACACAAGGGCAGTTCCAGAACGGCTTCGCCATGCAGGGATTCCAGGCCGGAGTCGACCAGTACCGGTGCTGCCCCCACAACTACGGTATGGGCTGGCCGTACTTCACCGAGGAACTCTGGCTCGCCAGTGCCGACGGCGGTCTGGTCGCCGCACTTTACGCTCCGAGCCGGGTCCGAGCCACGGTCGCAGGCGGAACGACGGTCACCGTCACCGAAGAGACGGGCTATCCCTTCGAGGACACGGTCACCCTCACCATCTCCACGCCCCAGCCGGTGCGCTTCCCACTGCAGTTGCGGGTTCCCGGCTGGTGCAAGGGTCCCCAGGTGCAAGTCAACGGCACTTCAGTAGTGGCCTCGGACGGGCCGTCCTGGGCGCGGGTGGAGCGGACCTGGCTCGACGGCGACGTCGTTCGTCTTCAGTTGCCGCAGCAGGCCCGACTGCGTCCCTGGCCCGGCCAGCACGGTGCGGTCAGCGTCGAACGAGGCCCGCTCACCTACTCGTTGAAGATCGGCGAACGCTACGACCGCTACGCGGGAGACGACGCGTTCCCCGCATACGAGGTCCACGCGACCACCGCATGGAACTACGGTCTCCTCCCTGAGACCCCGCTCACTCCCGCGCGGACCAGTGCTGTCGTGCCGGACCAGCCTTTCACTCCCGGCACCACGCCCCTGTACATCTCGGCGCAAGCCCGGAAGATCCAGGAGTGGGTCGCGGACGACGAACATGTCGTCGCACCCCTCCAGGACAGCCCCGCACGCAGCGCTGCTCCGGCGGAGACGGTCACCCTCATCCCCATGGGCGCCGCGCGGCTTCGTATCGCGTCCTTCCCCACGGCGGCACCCGATGGGCGGCCCTGGACGCCCGAACCCGCCTTCCGCAGACTCGCCAACAAGAACAGCGGCAAGGTCCTCGCCGTCGACGGGATGTCCACCGAGAACAGCGCACGCGTCGTGCAGTTCGACAACACGGGGACGGGCGACCACGCCTGGCAGCTCGTCGACAAGGGTGACGGCTGGTATCTGATCCGCAACGGCAATAGTGGCAAGGTGCTCGGTGTCGACCACATGTCGCTGGACAACAGCGCGATTGTTGTGCAATTCGAGGACAACGGAACAGACGATCACTTGTGGACGCTGGTCGGCAACGGCGACGGCTGGTACCGGATACGCAACAAGAACAGCGGAAAGGTCCTCGGCGTGGACCGTATGTCCACCGAAAACAGCGCGCAGGTGGTCCAGTTCGACGACAACGGCACGGCCGACCATCTGTGGCGGTTCCTGTGATCAGATGAGCTGAGCTGACCCGAGCCGGGCGCGGCGACAGATCGGCGGCCGGTCGCCTCCGACCGGCCGCCGATCCGGTCCACCGCTCCTTCGCGCCTCGCCGTCATGCGAGGCGTTATGAGATGGCGTCTGTCGCTCGCGGTCGCTGGTAGTCCCACTGGTCGCGCGAGGCGCCCCAATACGCACGTACTCCTGGGGCGCGCGCCCTCAGTCGGTGCTGCTCGAGTCAACCAAGGAGGGCGACCAGCCCGTTCACCCAGATCGCGAGCACCGCCACCAGGCATCCGGCCCCTGTCAGCACACCGGCGAAGGCGCTGCCCTTGCTCTCCTTCTCCCGGCTGGATGGCACCGTGTCCCAGCCGACGGGATGTCCCATGTCCTCCGAGCAGGCTGCCCGTACCGCTGCCAGTTGTTGTCTGGCAAAGGCCGATTGGGCAAGAGACTCAGGCCCGCGCCAGGCAAGTGCCCGCATGCGCTGCGGAGCGGTGCCGTATCTGGCCTCGAAGGCCGAGGTCTCAGACGCGTCCCGGTCCTGTTCGAGGTACATCCAGTGGCCAGCTTCAGCAGGTTCACCGTACAGCCGGTACGTCTCGGCCAGGCGGCGGCGAAGCATCAGGTCGTTCGGAAAGGACGACACCAGCCCGCGCAGACGCTGGCGCGCGACGGGGACGCGGCCGGCGGCCAGGTCTGCGTCGACTCGGGCAAGGGTGTCTGTCAGCGGCATAGGTACATGATCGGGTATCGCGGGGACCGCCGTGAACTCTGACTGGGATGTCGGGTGTCTGCCACGATCGTTGCCATGGCGATAGACATAACCACGGCCGAGGCGGCCGACTTCCATGAGGTCCTGGCGGATCACCCCCGTTACTGGGGCGGACGCGACCTGCGCTCGTTGCACCTTCTGGCGTTGGTGCAGGAGTTCAGTTCTACGTGCTTGGTTGCCCGCGCCGAGGACGGAATCCGTGGGTACGTCTTCGGGTTTGTCACGCCGGACGGCACCGGCTACGTGCATCTGATCGCGACGCGGGACGACGCCCGCGGAACCGGCCTCGGGCGCAGGCTCTATGCGGCGTTCGCCGAAGCGGCGATGCGTGACGGCGCACGGCAGTTGAAGGCGATCACGTCCGTCCAGAACACCGGCTCCATCGCTTTCCACCGCAGCCTGGGCTTCGACGCGAAGGTCGTCGACGACTACAACGGCCCCGGCCGGAGTATGGCCGTGTTCCGCCGAGACCTGCCGCTCAGTCTTTCGTCGCCCAGACCGACCAGCCGTCACTGATAGCCGACCCCCAAGTCGGGCGCCAGAGGCGCGTGTTGGCCTCTTCTCGTGGTCAGTCTTTGAGTGCGATGGCTGTCCAGACCTGCTGAGCGAGGTCGGCGGCGGCGAGGCTTCCGTCGACGACGAGGTCGCAGACGTCTCGCAGGGGTTCGACGTGCTGGTCGTGGGCAGCACGTCGGTGGTTCAGGTAGTTCCGCAGCAGGACGTCGAGGGGGAAGCCGTCCCTCAGGCACTTTCGCCGGATCTTGCGGGCCAGGCGGAGGTCGGCCGGGAGGTCGACGAAGACGTCGATGCGCGAGCACGCGGCGTGCGGGGCGACGTGCCGGGCGAACAGGCCGTCCACGACGGTGACCCGCGAGGTGGCCAGCGCGGTTTCGGTGTCGTGGGCAAGGCGCGCGAGGTCCAACGACCGGGGGTCGCCGACATCCAGTCGATCGACCCCGGCCTCATCACGTACCCACACTCCGTGCTCAGGGGTCTGGAAGTAGTAGTCGTCGCCGTGGAGCACTCGCACGGGCGCCCCGGGCGCGGTGGCCGCCAGCGCGGCCGCCAGTGTCGTCTTGCCCGCCCCGGCTCCTCCGGTCAGTGTCACCAGCATGTGGTGCCCGTCCTCCCCACACTCAAGGTGATGACTCGCGAAGTCGTCGGCAAGCGACTCCGTTTCGCGGGTTCCGGCTCAACTTCTGGGAGACGCCACGGTACGTGTTGACCGAGGCCTGCCTGCCCGAGGTGCGTACGTGTTGGCCAGGTCTTTGGCGGGTCATGGAGCGGTACGGGTACGCGATCACCGCACGCGCGCGCACCGACGAACATCGACGAGCACCGCGGGAACCCGCAAAGTAGAATGACCAAGGGACTCCGGGATGTTTCCCCGGAGCAGGGTTGAGCAGTTCCGCTGGGCGTTGTCACGATTGAGGTGTTCGTATGCTCGCCCACGATTACCCTTATATACGCGACCTTGTGACGATCGATGCGCGGTTGCGGGACTTCTGCAACCGACCTGGCGACGGCCCCGTTTTCCTGCTGGGGCGGAGGGTCGAACATGCTTCCGGGGTCAATCTGCGGATCACCGAAAGGCCGTTGATCATCGTCGCCGATACCTATGACGGCACGAATGGGATGATCGACGCGCGGGGCGCCGACGGCGTTGGTGGCGGCGCCTCCGGAGCGAATGGCGTGTATCCGTGGCCGGACTCCGTCACCGACGGTTCGGGTGAGGATCATCCGGTCGGGCCGGGTGGCAGCGGGCAGGGTGGGGGACCAGGGGTCCACGGCAAGCCCGGCGGATCGGTCACCGTGATGTGCCGCCGGTCGATCAACGCGCACGTGAGCGTCGCGGGCGGCAGTGGAACCGGCGGCGGTCCGGGCGGCAATGGCACGCAAGGGGTGAACGGGCACGTCACGCCGGATCGACAGGTCTTCGTCGAAGACGATGCGGGGAGTGAGCCGCCGGTCGGACACTATGAACTGGTGCCCGGCCAGACCGTTTCCGGAACTCCGGGCGGCGATGGCGGCTGGGGTGGCCGAGGTGGCGTCGGCGGCAATGGCGGCACGATCACCTTCACGAGCATCGTCGACGACACCGCGCCGATCCTCGAGGCCGGTGGCGGCTGGGGCGGTCCGGGCGGCCAGGGTGGAGCGGCGGGCCCCGACGGCTATCTCAGCGAGGGAACAGCGGTCGAGGGATCGTTCGGAACGGACGGCGCCTCGGGCGTCGATGGGCAGGTTGTCTTCAGCAACGTCGCCGAGTCCGACTATCCGGCCGGGCTGCGGCCACTGCTCGACAGCACCGGGCCGTCCTACGCGAACTACTGGGCTCCGTTCCGGATTGTCACCGGCGAGTACTTCTACCACAGGTACAACCCGAGCGTCCCGGGGCGCGTCGACTGTGGCCGTGCTGCTGCCGTCGAGTTCGAGCGGGCGCTCGAACTCCAGCCTGACAACGTGGATGCCCTGCGCCTCCAGCAGCAACTCGTGGGCTTCCCAACGGGCGATGACGCTGTGTGGGCGGGCGGGGGAACCAACGCCCTCGGGCTTCCGCCCGACCTCGATGTGCTGCCCAGCTTCGATGAGTACATCAACGCGTTCACGGGATTCGAGGATCCGGTACTGACCTTTCTGAGCATGGGCATCAATACGATCCTCGTCCAGAAGACGATCAGTGATCTGGCCGAAATCGTGGATTTGGAGCGTCGGGAGTCGGTTGCGGCGCGTGACAACAGCAGCGATGACCTCGACATCGCCAAGTCGGAGCAGAAGCTGGCGGGCGACGAGGTCGAATACGCGCAACAGCAACTGGACCAGGCGACGAGCGATATACAGACGGCCTTGGTCGAGATGCGACAGCAGGGGAACTCGCCGAGTGTCACCTTCGGCGACATCATCGGCACGGTCGCCGAGGTCGGCGGCATTGTCCTGAGCGTGGCGTCGGCGGTGGCTACGGGCGGCGCCAGCCTTGTGGCGCTGGTGCCCGCCATGGTGGCGCTGGCGGACTCGGTGACCGAGAATGCGGCGCCGATCGCCAAGGCTGTGTTCTCCGGTGACAAGGCCGACACCATGGCAGTGGAAGACGCCTACGAGAACGTCGGCCAGGATGCGTCGACGGTCATCGGGGGCGCCAAGTCGATCGTCAACTTCGTGAACGTGGTGCAGAAGCTCGGCCAGGCGACGACCTCCGACAATTCTGCGCCCATGGCTCTGGTCAAGCGCGGCACGGAGCTCACGCACCAACTGCTGATCGCCCGGAACCGCGCGACGCTCGCCCAGCAGCGTGTCGACGCGGGGCAGGCCCGGCTGTCCCGCGCGGACGACGTGGTGCGGCAAGCGGAAACGCTGCAGAACGAACTGGCCATGGGCGCCGCGTCCATCAAGAGCGCGGGACTGCTGGCGATCGCCACCGCCCAGTCGAAGGCCGAGGCCTTGCTGGGCCTCGCCTTTCGCGCGCAGCGATCGGTCGAGATCTACACACTCCAGAGCGAGCAGCAACACCTCGTCCTCGATGCCGGCTTGATCAGCCCTGATGTCGCGCTCGCCTATTACGAGGAGGACATGGACGAAGGCGAACTCGCGACGCGGCTCATCTCGTCGTGGGGAGGCATGCTCGAACCGCTCCATATCCAGTCGGACTACATCTCCTATTTCGACCAACCGCACGATCAGGACACGCTCAGGCGATCGTTCACGGCCGCCGATCCGCAACTGGGCGACATCAGGACACGGCATCAGTTCACGTTTCGGATCGACGCGTCCGAAGTGCCGGACGGTCACTTCGACGCGAAGACCAAGAGCGTGCGGCTGGCGCTCGTCGGAGCGTCGCACCCGGCCGGCGAGATCTCGTGCGAGGTGCGGCATGGTGGGACATATGAGCAGCGACGCTCCGACAACAGCATCGCGGTCCAACTGCTGAAGCCGCGCGTCAGTACCCGGCCGGCCAAGACGACCCCGCTCGCGCCCGACGAGGGGCTCGGTGAGGACCCGCCCCTGACAGCCCCGCGATCCCTGGCGTTCTGGGGCCGAGGCGTGGGCGGGGACTGGCAGGTGACGATCCCGCAGGGGCAGTTCGACTCGGGCCTGGACCTGAGCGGACTGACAGAGGTCCAAGTCTGGATCGGCTATCAGTTCGTCCGTTGACGGCGGATGCGGCTGCATGGTGAGCAGCCCGACGGAGTATGTGCCGGTTGCCGTGGCAATTCGACGGCCGCGCAATGGCCGTCAGTGACTCGGACTTCCTCCTCATGACCGGTGGTTGGTCTCCCTTTTCATGAGGTGGCTGTCCGGCAGGTGGTCATCTCCGCGAAGACTGCCGCTGACCAGTGAGGCGGCGTTCAGCGGCCGCTCCCAGGCGGCTTCAACTGGCTCCAAACGGCTGCCAGGGCTGACCGGCTTCGCTGACGGACTCACCACTGACCTGGAAGCCGTGATCGCCGGACTCACCGTGCACTGGAGCTCCGGCGGCGCCGAGGGCTGAGACGCCTGGCCGCCAGGAATTCCCAGTTGATCTGGTCCGGGGTGCGTGGCGCCGGGTGTTGTCTCAGCCAATCTGGTTCGTCTCTGCCGCTTCGCACTGGCAGGTCTCGTTAGGATCCCCTGATCATGGACGTGATGACGGGGAACGAGATGATCGCCATCCCGCCGGGGCAGGTGACGCTGTCGGACCGGCGGACGCAGCGCAGTTGGTCGGTCGAGCTTGCGGCGTACGAGCTCGCGGCGTTCCCGGTCACCCAGGCGTTGTACGCCCAGATCACAGGCCAACGGCCGAGTACCGCTCATGGGGACCGGTTGCCCGTCGAGTCCGTCTCCTGGTGCGAGGCGGCGCGGTTCTGCAACGCCCTGTCCCAGTGCGACGGGTTCACGCCCGCCTACCACTTTCGTGCAGACGGCGAAGGTACCGAGTGGGACGCGTCCGCCGACGGGTACCGACTGCCGACCGAAGCCGAGTGGGAGCACGCCTGCCGCGCCGGTACGGCAGGACCGCGCTACGGGAATCTCGACGAGATCGCCTGGTACCGCGGTAACTCGCACGAGCGCATCCACGACGTGGGCGGCAAACGCCCCAACGCGTGGGGGATTCACGACATGCTGGGCAACGTCTGGGACTGGTGCTGGGACGTCTACGACGCCGAGGTCTACGGTACCTACCGGGTACTCCGCGGCGGTGGTTGGTTCGATGAGCACTGGAGTTGCCGGGCTTCCGCGCGGCGCCGCAGCCACCCGACCTTCCAGGTCGACGACGTCGGATTCCGCATCGCGCGTTCT
This sequence comes from Streptomyces sp. NPDC042002, assembly GCF_055588305.1. Taxonomy (NCBI): domain Bacteria; kingdom Bacillati; phylum Actinomycetota; class Actinomycetes; order Kitasatosporales; family Streptomycetaceae; genus Streptomyces; species Streptomyces sp. NPDC042002. The sequence continues at coordinate 415,014 of NZ_JBVJCT010000002.1, forward strand.
CTCGTGTGACGACCGGTTCGTGTCGTCGACAACGATCGATGACACGCCGCTTGCCGACTCGCGAGACAGCGGAGGCGGGTCCCAAAGGTCGCACCCTCTCGTACGTCCGCCGCTGCTCGGGAACCTTGATGGGCTGACCGTCTTCGTCTCCGGCAGTGGAGTGCGCCACTCACGGTGATGATGCGAGCGCCAGGAACTCCGACGCATCGGTCTACGGGTGGGTGCTCGGCGGCGTCGAGAACATCCCGAGAAGGACTTGCAGCCAGTAGTACGATTTCGTAATATACGAAATCGTGAAGTCGGAATCCGTGTCACCCGAACGGTCGGCGCTGCTGACCCTGCAGCGCGCGACCCATGCCACCTTGCAGCTGATCGCCACCGAACTCGTCGACCTCGATCTGACCGCCTCCGAGATCAACGCACTCGCCAATCTCGCCGACGGCACGGGCCGCACCGTGTCCCAACTGGGCGCAGCCGTCGGTGCGCGCCCCACAACGCTGACGAGCGTGCTCGATCGCCTGGAGCGACGCGGGCACATCACCCGGGGCACGCGTGCCGGGGACCGCCGCTCCGTGCTCATCGAACTCACCGAATCCGGGCACGCGGCGGCAGCGCTGATCAAGCGGACGCTGAACGATCTCGAGAGGCGCGCACTGGACGGCCTGCCCACCGAGGCGGTCGCCGGTTTCTACGCCGTCCTGGACGCGCTGACAGGGGAGGGGAGATGATGGCGGCGAATCACGACGGCGCGCACGGGAAGCCCCCACCCTTCACGGAACTGATGGGAGAGGTGATGGCCGACACCGAACGTTTTGGGCACCGCCAGCACATTCACCTCACATGGCTGGCCGTCCGGCGCTACGGAACGGCCGAGGCCGTGAACCTGGTCAGCGACGGCATCCAGCGCACCGCCCGCTACGCAGGCGTTCCGCAGAAGTACAACGCCACCGTCAGCCGGGCCTGGGTCGAGCTGGTGGGCCACCACGCGGACGAGGCGGACGCCGCCCACTTCGACTCCTTCGCGAACCGGCATCCGGAGCTGCTCGACAAGAAGCTGCTGACTCGTTTCTACCGGCCCGCAACCCTGGCAGGCGCGCAGGCCAGGACCGGTTGGGTCGAGCCCGACCTCGCACCCTTCCCTTGGCGACAAGGTGCGAAGGGGCGATGAGGCCGCGGCCCGTTCCCCGTCGTGTTCCCCGTAGTCTGGACATCGGCTTCGGCGCACGCCGACACGATGGCTGAGCAGGCGGCATTGCGAACGACCGACGGCGCACGCTGTCAGCAGGAAGCGGAAGCGGTCCGTGAGCCGACCCGACGACCGCGATCACCAAGCGGTCGTCCGTGTTCGCACCGCCACGATCCCATGTCCGCTCGTCCGCTCGTCCGACGCCGGCCCCGCACGAGTCGGTTCCGGGGTCGCGGCCGCCGCGGGCGCGACGTCATCAGGACCGGCGGGCCTGAGATCCCTCGGCAGGGAACTCCGGCCCGTCTTCGCTCACTTGGAGCGGTTCTCGCGGCTGGACGGAGGACTGTTTCATCAGTTGCAGAGCGTGGGCGGGAACGGGGAGCAGCACGCGCCGATGTCCATGCCGCCCCCTGCTACGAGCGCCCGGTGGAGGTCGCAGGACAGGCTCCGGCAGGGGCTGCCATCAGGGTCCGGGTCTGTCGGCCGTGGATCAGGAGGCCCGCGTGACCCGCCCGAAGAGCCGGCCGGCGAGGTCGACGCCTGTGACAGTGCCGTTGGCATCGCGGGAGAAGTAGCCGCGCTGCCCCTTGAGGCCGCCTTCGGTGATGATGTAGTCGTCGCCGTCGCCGGGCAGGAAGCCGATGCTCGCGGCCGGGTAGTCCGGAGGCATGTCCTCGTCCGAGGCCTCGCGGATCTCCGGTTTGATCCCGACCTCCAGAGTGAGACGGGTGCCGTCGGTGGCGATGTCGAGGTTCAAGGCGTCGATCTCATAGTGGCCGACGACTGGTTGGGCCTGTGCTTCGTCGTACGGCAGTGGCTCCACCGTCTTTTCGGCGAAGCCGAGGTAGTGCTCGAGCGCCCACCGCACGACGGACTGGTTGAAGGCGTATCCGTCCGGACCGAGGTTGGACAGGGAGGCCACCGCGAAATCGCGCTCGGGCACGATGAGCAGCTCGGCGAACTGGCCGTTGCCCGATCCGCCATGGCCGATCGCGCGGAGGCCGTCGAAGTCGTGCAGGAACCAGCAGATGCCGAAGCCGTCGCCGAGCGTACTGCCGCGCATTTCGACCGTCTGCTCCCGCATCCGGTGCAGGTCCGCGGTGGGCAGCACGCCGTCGCCGTCGCCGAGTTGAAACCGTGCCCAGCGCAGCAGATCACTCATCGAGGACGCGAGGCCGCCGCCGGGGTTGTCGCCGCGCGCGCCCTCTTTGAACGCGTTCCAGGGGCGGGCGGCTCGCAGCGCGCCGTCCTCGTCGCGGTTGTAGCCCACGGCGAACTTACGGACCATCACCTCCGCCAGTCCGTACACCGTGTCCTCCAGACCCACCGGCTCCAGGACGAGTGAGGCCACGGCCTGCTCGAAGGGAAGGCCCGTGACCTTCTCGACGATCCGGCCGGCCAGGTTGTAGCCGGCCTGGCTGTACGAGGCGCGGGCCCCGGGCGGGGCGATCAGCGGAAGTCCGGGCAGTTTTTCCACGACCCCGGCCAGGGAGCGGTCGCCCTCGCCGTCGTCGATCAGGTTCCAGTCCAGGCCCGCGGTGTGGTTCAACAGGTTCAGGACGGTGATCTGCGCCGCGGCCTGCTCGTCGGCCAGCTTCAGTTCGGGCACGTAGCGCCGCACCGGGGCGTCCAGGGCCACCTTTCCCTGGGCCACCAGGCACATCAGCGCGGTCGCCGTGAAGGTCTTGGACACCGACGCCAGAGGGAAGAGGGTCTTCTCGTCGACCGGCAGCGGGCTGGCGAGACTGGTCACACCGTGCGATGCGTAGATCTCCTGGCCGTCCAGCAGCACCCCGACGGCGACACCGGGAACACCGAGCTCCGTGGCCTGCGACGTGACGAACTCCGAAAGCTTGTCCTGTGACATGGCTCCCCCATTTCGACGTTTTCGGCACTTGAACTAAGTGCGAGTGTGAGCGTAGGACTCACTTGAACAAAGTGCAAGACTCGTCATGAACTAAGTTCAAGTAGCATGGTGGCCATGCCGCGAGACACGCTGACCGCAGACCGGATCATTCGTGCGGCCATCGAGCTGCTCGACGACGAGGGGCTGGACGGCCTCAATATGCGGAGCCTGGCGCAACGCCTCGGCTCGGCCGCCACGGCCGTCTACTGGCACATCAAGAACAAGGACGACCTGGTCCGGCTCGCCAGCGACGACGTCTGGCGCGAGGTTGACGCACCCGATCTCGACGCCACCGACTGGCGCACGGCCGCCGCCGCCCATGCCGTCGGCGTACACGCGATGCTCACCCGACACCCCTGGCTCGTCCAGGCGTTCGGCAGCCACCTCCTGTACGGACCCGCCCAGGCCCGGCACAACGACCACAGCCTGGCCATCTACGAGAAGGCGGGCTTCGCCGCCGCCGACGCGGACCGGGCGGCCGGCGCCGCGCTCGCCTTCGTGCTCGGCAGCACGCTCGGTCCCGCCGCGCAGGTCTCGCTGAACCGCCGGCTGAGCCTGAACGGCGCGGACGCCGAGCAGCGGATGGCCGACGCCATGACACGCGCCACCGAGACCGCGATGCAATTCCCGCACCTGCGGAAACGCCTCGACACCACGGCCGCCGCGGAGTACGCCGGAGCGCCCGACAATTCCTTCGAGTTCGGTCTCCAGTCCCTCCTCGACGGCTTCGAGGCCCGCCTCGCCAGCGGTCGCGCGGAACCGGTCCGGTGACACGCTCGCCCGCGGGACGGCCAGGACCGACACCCGGTCTCCGCGCACCGAGTTGAGCGTGTGGGACACCGGTCCCTTCGACAACGACACCGCCGCGGACTTCGCCAACGCCCTTGACGACTCCGAACCCGAGGAATGCGAGGCGATGATCCGCGATGTCCTCATCCATACCGTGAACGCCACCGGATGGCTCACGAAAGGGGAAGCCGCCGTGGCCGCCGCCGCACTCATCGCGGCGCAATGCCCAGGCGGCGAACCCGTCGACTCACCCTGCGGCCCTGAAACCCCCATGCCGGTCTTCCCCGTCGCTCTTCGGACACTCGCAGACGAAGCCCTCGCCCGCGTCGTCAGCGACGAGTCCGGGCCGGCCGCGAACTGGGTCGACCCAGGCGACTGGAGGCGATGGCGTGCGGCGCTCGACCGTCTTCGCTCGGTACTTGCCCCGGAGCCGCCTTCCATCCAGTTGTTCGACATGGAGCCATGACGGATCGTCGCCAGTCAGCGGACTTGAGGCTTCCGGGCGGGTTTTTCCCAGGTCAGCGAGTACCGGCGGAGCACATGTCGGCGGTAGTGCATACCGGGCAGCAGTCCGCTGGCGGCAGCCCGCACCTGCCCGTAGCTCATCCGCGGGACGGCGACCGGCATGCCCTCCGGCCCCCGCGCGCGACGCAGCACCTTCGTGATCCGCACGACCGGGGCAGCTGCGATCGTCGCTGCCCACTCCATCGCGTTCGCATCGCGGGCCAGGCCGACGACCACCAGCGTGCCGCCGGGCCGCAGTAGCTCACGCATGCGGATGAGGGCCGCCTCGAAGTCCATGTGATGGATCGTGGTCACCGAGCAGATGAAGTCGTAGCCCGCGGCCGGGAGGTCGGCGGTGAGGAAGTCGCCCTCGAACAAGTCGAGATCCGGGTAGTCGACAGCGAACCTGCGTGCGCGGGCGATCATTTCTGGCGACTTGTCGATCCCTGTGACGCGCTGCGCCCGCTCGGTGAGCTTGCGCGCCAGCAGCCCGTCCCCGCAGCCGACGTCCAACGCGTCGCCGCAACTCTCGGGTACGGCGCCCAGGATGCCCGGGTGCCGGGCGACGTTGGTGTTCCAATACGGCTTCCGGTCGGCCTGGCGCATCGGACCATCGTAAGGGCGTGGCCAGACCCCATAGGTGTGCGCCGGCCGACATGGAACCCCGAAAGTCCCTCCTCCGATGGGGAGTTGTCACCGGCTGTGGGCCTGGTGCAGGTGGTGCGGGACGGCCAGCGGAACCCCGTCGAACGGGCCATCACTCGGGTCGCAATCGGCTCAAGGACTCGCGGGCCGTTGCGCCGCGGTGGGCCAAGCGCGGCACCAGGAGCCAAGTGCTTGACCCTCACGTCGCGTCATGCCGCGTTGTCGGTGGCGTGGAGGAACACCTGACCGTGGGGCGCGTGGCCGAGCTGGCCGGCGTGAGCGTTCGCACGCTGCATCACTACGACGAGATCGGCCTCGTACAGCCCTCCGCGCGGACCGCGGCCGGCTACCGGACCTACTCGGCCGGTGACGTGGAGCGACTGCGGGAGGTGCTCGCCTACCGGCGGCTGGGCTTCGGATTGCGCGAGATCGCGGATCTGGTTGACGACCCGGCCACCGACGCGGTCGCGCACCTGCACCGGCTGCGCGGCCTGCCGCTGGAACAGTGCGACCGCGCTGCTGCCATGGTGACCGCCGTTGTGTGGTCCTCGGCAAGTTCGGCCTTCGGCGAGGGCCTGCTCTGCACAAGGGCCTGGAGGCGCCGGAACGCATGGCGGCGGACGCCCGGCGGATCACAGCACCCGCTCTGTTTCACGTCCAGTGGTACGACGAGATCTTCCCCAGGGAGGGCCAGTTGGCTCTCTTCGACGCACTGGGGTCACGGGACAAGCAGCTGGTCGGCTACGCCGGTCCCCACGGCGGGACGGAGCCCGGTGCCGCAGCCCTCTGGCGCGACTTCGTTTCCCGCCGCATGGCAGCTCTGGCAGGGTAGATCGGTCGGTGAGTCCAACGGCGGTCGGTGAGTCCGCGGCGGCCGATGCGGGTGCGGGCGACGCGCGTGAGGGCCGGGAGACGCTCGGCTTGGCGCCCCACCGGCAGCGGAACCTGTCCGGCGCGGCACCCCGCGTCGTACGGGACCGGCGGACCGGCTCCAGAGACCCGGGGCGCGATGGTCAGGATGAGGTCAGGGTGATGGGGGTGTCGGAGAGCCGGCTTCCCAGGCGAAGCCGTCCGGGTCGGTGAAGGCCGCGGTGGAGCTGGTGACGGCGAGCCGGTGTGATCCGCTGCCATCGTTCGGGACGCCGAGGTCCTTGGCCAGACCGGGGCGCTTGTAGAGCGCGAGTTTGACCTGATCCGGCTCGGCTGCGGTGAACTCCGCGTATTTGCCGCCGAAGCTCTTCGCGACGGTCAGGCCCTGCTCGACGTAGAACCGCTTGCTTGCCTTCACGTCGTCGACACCGAGCAGGAGCACCGTCTCGTCGATGTTCCCCGTGGCCGGGCCGGTGTCCTTCTTCGCCGAGGTCGCGATCTTCCAGATCGTTCCGTCCGGGGCCTGGACGACGCCGCCGTAACCCCACAGGGACTTCGAGGCGGGCTTCAGTGCTGTCGCGCCGGCTGTGAGGGCGGTGTCGATGAAGCTGATGACGTCGGCGGGCTGGGACACCGTGAGCGCCAGGGTGAATCCGCGGAAGCCGGTCGTCGGCGTCTCGGACGCGCGCAGGCGCACCCGGGAGCCGAGTTTGAAGGCGGCGGCGTAAAAGTGCTCGGCCGCGGCTGGGTCGTCCACCTCAAGGGTGACGGATGCGATGGAAGTCATACCGATCACGCTAGGCGCGGTCCGGTGGATTTGGCTTCTTCATTCCTGATCGATCCGTTCACCCGGTGAGTCATCCGTCCCGCGGCGCCGCACGGCCTGCCTGCCGATCGGTGGGCACGGAAGCCGGGCGGCCGGCCGGTGGTCCTGTCTTGCCCGGTTCTCTCAGCGTCCGGTGACCGCCTGGCTCGCGATGAGCTGTTGGTAGGGGCCGCAGCGTGCGAGGAGTGCGGGGTGGTTGCCGGTGTCGGTGATGGTGCCTTGGTTGAGCATGATCACGTGCTGGGCGTGCTGCACGGTGGAGAGGCGGTGCGCGACGACGATGACGGCGCGTGTTGTAGCGAGGTTCTCGATGATGGTGCGGAAGCGTTGTTCGTTGAGGCCGTCGAGTTGGCTGGTGGGTTCGTCGAGGAGGACGATCTCGGCGTCCGAGAGCAGGGCACGTGCGAGTGCCATGCGTTGCCTCTGGCCGCCGGAGAGGTCGGTTTCGCGGCCCAGGTGGGTGTCGAGGCCCTGGGGGAGACGGGCGATGTCCTCGGCGAGTCCGACGGCGTCCAGGGCGGTGGCGAGTTCGGAGTCGGTGGCGGGGGTGGTGCGGCCGAGCTGGAGGTTCTCGCGGGCGGTGGCCTCCAGGAGGGTGAAGGTCTGGTCGACGTACGTGATGCGGGCGCGGAGGGCGTGCAGGGGCCAGTGCCGGGTGTCGTGGCCCAGGACGGTGATGGTGCCGGAGGAGGGCCGGATGAACCGGTCGATGAGGGCGAGAGTGGTGGTTTTGCCGGCTCCTGAGGGGCCCACCACGGCGGTGAGTCCGGTACGGGCGGTGGTGAAGGAAATGCCCTGCAGGGTGGGGTGGCCGGCACCGGCGTGGGTGTAGGAGACGGAGTCGAAGGCGACGGCGGGTGCGTCGGGCAGCGGGGAGGGTGCGGCCCTGTCGTTGTCGGCCGGGTCGTTCTCCGGCGGGAGGAGCAGCAGGTCGTTGCAGCGGTCGCGGGCGGCGAGTCCGGACTGGAGCCGGCCGAGGCCGGTGGCCAGGGTGTTGACGGATGGGATGGCCTGCAGGAGGTAGAGGAGGAACGCGGCGAAGGCGGCGGCTTTGATGTCGCCGGCGGCGAGGCGGGCGCCTCCGGTGAGGATCACGGCGATCATGGCGAGCTGGTTGCCGAGGGTGAGCACGGCGGGGATCAGGGTGCCAAGGCGGGCACCTTCCAGGGAGATGGAGCGCAGCCGCTCCGCGTCCGCGGCCAGGGCGCGGGTGGCCAGTGGCTCGGCCCGGTTGGCCTTGATCGTGGTGAGGGCCTCCAGGTTCGCGGTGAAGCGCTGGGAGATGTGTCCGACGGCGTCCTGCTGGCCGGTCACATTGGCCCGCATGCGGCGCAGGACCAGCATCACCATGAGCGTCAGGCCGGTCAGGGAGACAAGGGTGACCAGGGTGAGGACCCAGTCGATCCACACCATCACGGCCAGTGTCGCCGCGATGGTCACGGTGGCGAGGGGCAACTGGGTTGCCACGTCGACGACTTGGCGCAACAGCAGGGCGTCGGAGGTGATCCGGGCGGCGAGTTCCCCGGTGCCCTGGGTCCGTACGACGGGCAGGGGCAGTCGAAGTGCGTGTTCCATCAAGTTGATGCGCAGCCGGTAGGCCATGCGCTCGCCGATGCGTGCGAGCAGGAAGCCGGAGCAGGCCTGGGTGAGGGCGCCGGCTGTGGCGGCCGCGCACATCAGTGTGATGTGGCCCGCCAGTGGGTGGTGGCCGGAGAAGTCGGTGATGACGTCCTGGAGGAAGAGGGGGAGGGCGAGGGTGGCGACCGTGGCGGCGAGTGCGAGAAGCAGGGCGGCGGTGAGTGGGCCGGGTTCGGCGGTCAGTTCACGGCGCAGCCGCAGTGGGCCCGTTGTCCGGGGAGCGGGGGGAGCAGGCTCGTCGGCCACGGGGAACCTCTCTGATGGGCGAGGGGGCGTCGCGTGTGGGCGCGCGTCTGGCGGAGGGAGGGGCTGTTGACGTTGAGACCGAGAGGGCGCCGGGTGGGAGAAGTCGTGGGTGCCGGCCGACCCTTGGCGGTAGTGCGCTGTGGCGGTGGGATGTATTGGAGCAGTGGAGCAGTGGAGCAGTGGAGCAGTGGAGCAGTGGAGCAGTGGAGCAGTGGAGCAGCGGTGCGGTGGGCGCGCTGGGGCCTGTGGGCGACCGGCCGGGCTGCTGGTGGCGGCCCGGCCGGCTGTGCTGTGTGCCCCTACGGGGTGGTGCTGGTTAGACGCAGAGGATCGTGCTCACGGTGCTGGTGCCGCAGTTGAGGACGCTCAGGGAGCTGGTGCTGGCGAGGGTGTCGTCGATGGGGGTGGCCTCGGTCTCGGGCAGGTCCATCGTCTGGAGGTCGAGGATCATCATGTCTGTTCTCCTTTGTGTCACTGACGGGTGGATCACCCGGCCGGCGGCCGGGAGTCTGGGGTGCGCAACTCGGCTGAGCGGGTTGCGGCTTGTGGTGACGTGGTCTGTGGCGACGTGGTCTGTGGTGGCCGGCCGTGTCCGGGCGGCGCTCGGCGAGGGCGGGCGGTGGCCGGTGGTGTTCTCAGCGGTGGTCAGCCGTGTTTCTCAGCGGTAGTCAGCCGTGCTCAGTGGGGTCGTCGGCCGTACTCAGTGGTGGTCGGCCGTGGCCGGTGGTGCGGTCAGCGGTGTCCGGCCGTGCCTGGCGGCGTTGTGCTCAGCGGCGGTTGGGCGGTGTCCGGCCGTGGCCGACGCCGACGGGGTGGGGTCCGGTGCGGTGGGGGCCGGTGGCGTCGGGCCGGGTCCGCTGGTCCAGGGGAGGAAGGGAGTGCCGGCCAGGGCGGTGCCCAGAGCCAGGAGTACGCCCGCGGAGCCGGTCGCCAGGTCCGCGGAGAGTCGTAGGAGCTGGTCTCCGGGGAAGGCGAGGTGGCCCTGGTAGGAGATCTGATGGAGGGCCAGGAGCCTGCGGTGGCGGTCCAGCGCTGTCTGGCAGCGTTCGGCCGCGTTCGGGCCGTCCGTATCCGGGCCATCGGCATCCGGGGCGTACAGGGTGCGCGGGGCGTCCGGGATGTGCGGGTCGCGCGAGGTGTGCGGGTCGCGCGAGGTGTGCGGGCGTGGGTGGGGTCGGGTGAGGGCGAGGTAGCCGAGGAGTCCCGCGCGACCGTTGAACAGGCCGGGCTGGATGATGAATTCGGGCTCGGCCGCGCGGCCGATCGGCGCCCGGTAGCGGGCTGTGGGGCTGGCCGGGTGGTGGGCGAGCAGGGCGTTCAGGGCCAGTCCGATGCCGACGCTGCCGGTTTCGATGTAGGGGAGTACCCGGTACTCGTCGAGGACCTGGACGGTGCCGTCCGCCGCGGTCACACATCGTTCGAGGTCCAGTTCGAGCAGCGTCTGGGCCCGGTCGAGGAGGGTGTGGTCGCCGGTGTGTTCGTAGAGGCGGACCAGGGCGAGGGCCGCGCCGGATGCTCCACTCATCAGGCCGGCTTTGCGTCGCCGGCCTGATGGGCCGGCCTTCTCCAGCTCGTCGGCCGCCGCCTGCGCGTGGGTGAGGGAGGTGTCCAGCAGCCGGGAATCGCCGGTGGCGGTGGCGAAGTGCAGCAGGGTCAGGGCGATGCCGGCTCGGCCGGACATGAGATCCGGGCCGAGTGGGCTGTCCGGGGTGGCGCGGCTGAGCCGGTGCAGCAGGTCGACTGCGGCGTCCCGTTCGCCGAGCAGGTCGAGGGTGTAGGCCACGCCGTGTCCACCGGTGTAGAGGCCGGGTTGGGCCGGGCGGGTGAGGGCTGCGTCGGTGAGCCATCGGACGTGTTCTGGGTCGGTGGCGGCACCGGTGGTGTGCAGGGCGTAGAGGACGCCGGCCGCTCCGTGGGACAGGCCCAGGCTGCCCTGGGTGAACTGGGCGATGTCGCCGGGGAAGAGCCGGTCGCCGCGGCGGGGGGTGGCCATCGCCTGGATGCCGGCCGCGAGCGAGTCGCGGATGGCGGTCCAGTCGGCGTGCGGGCCGCTCAGCAGGGCCTGGGTCTGGGCCCTGCGCTGGCCCAGTTCGGGCCGTGGGGTGCGGCCGTCCGAGGCCGAGGGGGCGAGCAGGCGGCGGATCTCGGCGGTGTATCCGGGGGGCACGGGGAAGCGGCGTTCGATGACGTCGGCGAGTTCGGCGCCCTTGCCCGCGTCCAGGGTGGGTAACTGTGCCAGCGGCAGGAACAGCCACAGCCGGATCGCGGCCAGCCCGTACCGGTCGATCTCGGGCCCGGTGTATCCCTTCGGCGCGGTGAAGCCCGCGGCGCCCAGCGCGGGACGCACGAAGTCGTCTACGGGGCTGGCGAGTTCGAAGTCGATGAAACAGATGTCGCCGTCCGGCCGGATGATCAGGTTGCGGGGGTGGAGGTCTCCGAAGACGACCCCGCAGGCGTGCATGGCCGCGAGGACGTGCTCGATCCGGTCCACGAGGGCGATCGCCTCGCGGGTGTACTCGGCGACCGTGATGTCGTCGGCGTCCGGATGGATCAGCGGGTACTTCGCGGTCAGCCACTCGCTCAGTGACTGTCCCTCGACGAACTCCTGGACCAGGAAACGGTGTTCCCACACGGTCAGCAGTTCGTGCAGGGCGGGAACGCCGGGCAGTCCGGCCAGCCGGGCCATCATGTCGTGTTCCTGCTGAAGCCTCGTGACGGCGTCGACCCCGCGCTGGTCAAGACCCGCGTGGGGGCGGGCCTCCTTCAGCACCACCTGCGGACTGTCGGCGTCCTTGCGTGCCAGATAGACGCCGCCCGCGTTGGAGAAGTGCAGGACCCGTTCCACGGTGTAGGGCAGCGCGGGCTCCTGCGGCGCGGTGCGCTCGGTGATGGCCGATTCGACGAAGGCGGGCACGGGCGCCCAGTCGGGGACCGAGAAGCCGGGGCCGCGGACATCGGGGACCAGCCGGCCGTCCGCGTCTTCGAGGGCCAGCACCCGCTCGCCCGCGTCGTCGCGGCAGTGGCGCTCGGCGAACCCCCCGTAGCGCAGATACAGCGGGCCGTCCCCCCAGCGCAGGTCGCTGAGGATGTACGGTCCGCGGCGGCCTGCCAGCAGCCGGCCGAGACCGTCCAGGCACCGCCGCAACTCGGCGTCGCCTACGGGGTAGAGCGTGCAGAACTTCCCGCTCGAACCGCGCGGCGAGTACTTGGAATTCTGCATCTGCAGGATCGGCAGTCCGCGCAGGAACTTGAACGTGAGGTGTTCGCGCAGACAGTAGTCGTAGACCTGCTCCAGCACCTCCTCGGCGTCCTCGGTACACGAGGACACATGGATCTTCCAGCCCTGCGGGGGCAGTTGCACGTCCTGGGGACGTACCACCGCCCAGATCTCCAGGTCGCCGCGCTCCCATCCGGCGGGGAGCGGCCGGCTGACGGCCGCGAACTCCTCTTGTGCGCCCCACCGTCGCGGCGAGTCGTAGAAGATCGGGTCTGCGTAGGCGTAGGCCTCGTACCGGTTGTCCATCGGACTTCTCCTCAGGGCAGGGACGTGTGCAGGCGGGGACAGCAAAGGGGAGCGGGGAGCTGTCCCGGCCCGGGAAGCGGGAGCGGGTTGCGCTTCTTCGGTGGTGGCCGGATTCCCTGGCAGGGCTGCGACAACTCGAAGTATTGGGAAAGCGATACTTCGTCCACAACGGAGCGAAAGAAGGCTTTTCCTAAGATATTCGCCCCGGCGCGGCGGCAGGACCATGAAATTGCATGAGCGCCAAGGCGTACACCGGATCACCGGACCGGCGGGCCGCGCCGCGCGGTTGCTGGCGCGGCCGAAGCGGATGCTGTCCCGCCGACGCTGTGACCAGGGAGTTCCGCGGGGTGGGGCTGCCTCGGGAGTGCCCGACCACGTGGGCCCTGGGGCGCGGCGAAGACGGCATATGCCGGGCGCCGGGCGCGGCGGAGTATGACCCGGGCGTGGCGCACCGCCCCGGACGATCTATTTGTCGTACTGGAGCGGGAAGCGAACAGCCGGCGCCGTCGGCCGCCGGGACTCCCTCAGCGAGCTCGGTGGCGGGCTGCCGGGCGATGCGTTCCCGCTCAGGATCTACGGGCAGGATCGGCCGGCGGTTGCAGAATTTACTGGCGCCATCTCACGAAGGGGCCCCAATAGCCGTCCCCGTGAGTGAGGTTGCTGGACGCGGTGCCCGCACGGGGTCAGGTGGCATCGCCGGGCCCGGAGATGGCGAGCAGGGCGGCGCGTACGGCACCGCACAGTGCGTCGTCTTCCGGGACGGAGCGCCAGGTCCCGTGTCGGACGGGCCGCACGTCGGTGTCGAGGAACGCCTTGAGCGCGGGCTGTGCGGGTGCGGCGTCCGGGCCGATCGCGGCGAGCAGTTTCACCGTTTCGACGACCGCAGGGGAGGCACCGCCCCGTGCGGCGAACGGTGTGACCGCCCGGACGAGGGCCGGGACGACCTCGTCGGCGCGTCCGGTGATCCGCCACAGCGCCTCGCCGACGCGCAACGGCAGCCAGCCCTCCGTGTGCAGGGGGAGGAGCTCGCGCAGTCGCCCGGTGTACGGGGCGGCCGGCGGCCCCAGTTCCGCCAGCAGCGTGGCGGCGTTGTCCTGGCCGTACGGCTCGCCGAGTTCGGGGAGGAGGAGCTTCAGCGCGGGTTCCCGGTCGCCGGTCAGCCGCCCGTAGGCGAGTGCCAGGCTGCGCGCTGCGAACGGCTGGTCTGCGGGCGGGTCGTCGAGCAGGGCGCGCAGCCGTTCGCGGGGCACCGCGTCGGCCGCGTCCGGTCCGATCGCGGCGAGGGCGTCCAGTGCCCACACCGCGGCGTCGGAGTCCAGGAGGGCGAGCAGGTCCGGGATGGCGGGCGCGGCCGCGTCACCCCACGACGTCAACACCTGGCAGAGCGCGCGGCGTTCGTCGAGGCCGGAGGCGGTGGTGAGCCGGGCCCGCAGCGGGGGCAGCAGCACGTCGGCGTGGGCACCGAGCCCTCCGGCGACCTCGGTCAGGCTCAGCTCGTACGTCCACCAGCCGTCGGCGTGGACCGAGTGGTAGGCGAATCCGAGCCGCGTTGTGGTCAGGGTTCGTGCCAAGGGCGGGACGCACCGGACGTCACCAAGTCGCGACAGTGCCCAGATCGCGTGGGACCGGGCGGGCAGGTACGGCTCGTTCTCGTCCGTGACCATGGCCGCCAGCGCGTCTGCCCAGGGGCGGGCGGCGTGCCCGCACATGCCGAGGATCCGGGCGGCGAAGAGCCGGTTGCCGGGCTCGGGGTCGGACAGCGAGCGGGCCACGGCCGGCAGCAGGTCGGCGACGGCGGAGCGACGGCGGCTGAGCGCCTGGGCGGCCACCCGCAGCGCGCCCGCGCGCACGGCGGGGTCCGACTGCCCGAGCAGTCCGCGCGTCGCGTCGGTCAGGGCCGCCCGGTCCTCTCCCAGCAGGCCGACGGCCCAGACGATCGTCGGCGCGGTCGTGCCGCCCTCCGGCTGTCGCCACGTGTGCGGTTCGCTGCCGGACAGTACGTCGGACACGGTCCGCGTGTACGCGCTGTCGTCCTGCCCCGGCAGCGCGCGGCGCAGGGCCTGCACGGCGACGAGGCGTACGGAGGGCTCGGCGCCGTCCATGAGGTGCCGCAGCCAGCCAAGGGTGGTGCTCCGCCGCTCACCGGCGTGGGCGGTCAGTGAGCCGGCCGAGTCGATGAGCTGGAGCCGTGCCTGTGGTTCGGGCTCCGCCTCCCACCGCGCCCGCAGCGCGGTGATCACCTCGTCGGCCCGGTGGTGCGCCTCGGCGAGGGCGTCCGCGACGGCGACGCGGTTCGCGGTCACCGGGTCGTCGAGCAGCGGCAGCAGGTCCGTGACCGCCCGGTCCCACGCGGCGGGCCAGTCGGAGGCGACGAAGCGGGGTTTCGCGGTGTTTCCCGCATGGGCCAGAGACCCGACGAGGTAGAGGAGCTCCTGGCGGACGTCCGCCCCGATGACCGGGTCCATGGCGGCCGCCATGATGTGGGGGAGAGCGGCCGGAGCGCTGGAGTAGACCCCGCCGCCCTGATGGTGGACGTGGGTGAGCAGATCGTCGGCAGCGGCGGCGGCCCTCTCGGGCCGGTGGAGATCCCGCAGCATGGCGGGCACGTCCTCGGCCGTTCCGTAGGCATGCCTGAGCGCCGGCCAGTCCACCGCTTCGAGCCGTACGGGAGACTCGCTCACCGGCAGCTCGCCTCGACCTGTTCCGAGACCGCGAAGACGTCGTCGCAGGCCGGGCATGTGGCGCGGCCGAAGAGACAGGTGAGCCCGCGTGCGACTCCTTCGCGTCCCGCCTGTGCCGTGGCGCGGTGCGGACGCGCGGGCAAGGGGGCGAGGGCTGCCCGATCGACAGGCAGCAGCGCCGCCTTGACCGGGTCGGCGGTCACGCGGTCGCCGTCCGAGGCGAAGGTGCCGTGGTCCTGGTGGCACAGGTCGTTCCACGACTCGCTCCGGATCTGCCCGTCCTCCTCACCGCCCAGGCGCGCGAAGGCGGCGGCCGACGCGCCTGCCGGTCCGAAGCCCGATCCTGGTTCGTATCCGCTCTCCCGCGGACCCGGTTTCCTGCTGTTCATGCCCGGGGTGTCCGATCGCTCGCGAGGAGGCCGAGGACGGCCTCGTCCGCGTATGCGCCGTACACCCAGGCGGAGTGCCGCAGCGTGCCCTCTCGCGTGAAGCCCGCCCTGGTTGCCGCTGCGATCATCGGGGTGTTGTCCGTGAGGGTCTCGATCTGCAGGCGCTGCAGTCCACGTACGGCGAATCCGTATTCGCACAGGGCCCGCAGGACATCGACGGCGAGCCCGCGGCCGCGGAACGAGGGTCGCAGGGAGATCCCGATGTGAGCCGTCCTGCTGTGCGTGTCGATGCCCCACAGCAGCGCCTCGCCGACCAGCTCCCGCGACTCCAGCTCCACCACGGAGAAGCAGGCTGCCTCGTCCGACGGATCGGCCACTGCGTAGGGCGACTGCCCCGAGCCTGGCGGGATGGGCCGCCACGGGCGGGAGTCGGCGCGTGACCGTGTGGCCACATCGTCGTACAGCTCGGACTGGAGAACCGGGACGTCGCTCTCGTGCCGGGCGCGCAGCCCGATCTTCTCGCCATGAATCACGGAGCATTGCTATACGAGGGGAAGCAGCCGATCAACCGTGTTTCCCCGGCGGCTGCACGCCGGTGGCGGTCATGCGACACGACGTACGCCGCCATCGTTCAACGTCTGAACGACGGCACGGTCGTGCCGGCCACAGCTCAAGTGGCCGGCACGACCGTGCCGTGAACCGGTTGGTGCCGTGAACCGGTTGGGTGATCTGTACCGAGATCATGCCCGGTACAAGGAATCCGTCGGCGAAAGGGGCCGTGTCGCCAGGCCCGAAGCGTCTACCGGCGTGCGGTGACCCTGTAGCTGCGGTGCTGCTGCACCTTCAGGTAGACGTAGCCTGATGCGGAGTAGCCGGCGGTGGCTCCCGCCGCAGCGGTGAAAGAGCCGTTGCGCCACACCACCTTCCCATTGACGGCGACGGTGTGGTCGCGGCCGGAGACCGGGACCGCGACGGTGCCACTGGTGCCCTTCGGAGCAGTGACGGTCATGCTGAACCCATGAGCGCCGGTCCCAGCGGTCCAGCGGACGTCGATGGCGCCGTGCGGGGTGGGGACACGCCCTCGCGCCCAGGTGAGGTCTCCGGGATGGGGTTGGACCGTCCAGTCGGCGTATCCCGCTGTGGCTGGGCGAACTCCCAGCAGGTAGCTCGACAGTGCGGATGTCGGGGCAGTGGACCAACCGTGGGACAGACTCGTCCCCGACCCCAGACCAGGGGTGCCGTCGATGCCGGAGATGTTCTCCCACATGGTCCCGGTTCGGTCCGGGCCCGGAGCGATCATGTGCCCCCAGACGTTGTGCAGCAGCTCTTGTGCGTTCGCGGTGTCGCCGGCCTCCAGGCGCGCCTGGAGTTCGAACCCGCTGACGAAGGGGCTGACCACGTCTCTGTTTCCGGCGTCCTGAGAGAAGGGGAGCGGACCGTACGGGGTGCTCCACAGGGCCGACTTGAGGTTGGCCAGGATCTCCGCGTGCTTCGACGCGGGTGCGACCCCGTACAGGACGGCCAGGGCGTTGGCGTCCTGCGCGACTCCTGACCGGGTGTCACCGATCTTGTAGAGGCCGCTCTTCGAGTCGTAGAGACGCTCATTGATCCGGGTCTTCAACGTCTCGGCATCCGCGGTGTAGGCGGCGGCTCGTGCGGTCTCTCCCGCGGCGGTGGCCAGTGCCGCACCGTCGAGCAGTGTCTTGTAGTAGAGCATGTTGTAGGCGGAGACCTCGCCGCCCTTGTCGCTGTCGTAGAAATCCCAGTCCGCCCCGTCGACTCCGGCCCTGGCCGCGAACAAGCCGTTCGCATCGAGCCGAGTCGCGTTCCAGGCGAGTTCACGCTCGACGACGGGCCATTCCCTGGCGACGAATTCCTTGTCGCCGGTATGGAGGTAGTAACTCGCCAGGCCGGCGACGAAGTACATGGAGTACGTGGCCGAGTACGTGGTCGTGTCGCCCGGGACGAGCGGTCCGATGTGCGGCACGGTCGCCGGGTGAAGGGCGCCTGGAACGAACCCGCTGGAAAGCTGCCGACTGCCCAGCAGGTTCAGGGACTGCCTGATGTACTCCGGGTTGTTGACGGAGTAGTAGTCGGTCAGGCCCTCGACCAGGATGTCACCGCTCCAGATCGCACGGTCGCGCCTGGCTCCGTCGAGGACCGACGCCAACGCGTTGGACCCGGGCGGAGTGAAGTCGGCGAGCCGGGCGGGCGTGGTCAGAGGGTTGCTGTAGAGCGTTGCGCCTGTGCTGTCGACGACACTGAGGTCCGCGACGGCCGCCTTCTCGTCGCCGAACTCACGGAATCCCACGGTTCCCGTCGGGAAGGCGACGGCGCCGGAGGGCAGAGACGCCGTGTCGACGTGGTCGATCTCCTTGCCGTCCAGCGAGATCCTGATGCCGGATCCGGACGAGGCCGTGGCTACGGTGTGCCACGTGCCCTCGTCCAGGGAGGAAGGCAGGGATACGGCTCCGAGGCTGGTGTAGGCCCCGTCATGGATGCTGAACTTCTGCAGAGTATTGGGGGCGCCGCCGGTGTCGGTGCTGTCGTCAAGGATGAACAGGTAGCCGTTCTGCGAGTTCTGCGCGCGAACCATCCACCCGGCTTGGTTGTGAAGAATCTTCGTGCGGAAAGTGGCGGTGTAGTCGCTCCACGAGGTTCCGCTGTTCAGGATTCCGGCGCCGTCATTGATCTTCGAACCGCCGGCCTCCAGCGAGTCGCCCTTGATGGACCAGCTGCCGGGAAGGGAATTGGCCGGAACCAGATCGGTCTGCAAGGTGTAGGCACCGGCGTACCAGATCTTGTTCAATTCGTCGGAACTCGAAAGGAAGTTGCCGCCGTATCCGTCTGCCTGGGTGCGGTCGGCGATGTAGTTGATTCCGGCCTTGCTCAGCGTGAGGCTGCCCGGCGCGGACAAGGTGATCTGTTCGTACCGCTCACCTCCCTGCGCGTAGGGGTTGGTGATCGTGCCAGGGCCGGAGATCGGGTAGGCGTCGGACCGGGAGCTGTCGCCGTCGGCCCAGGGCGGAGACCCGTCACCGGACGGGCTCATGTACGGGAGTCCCTCGCTGTACGCGGCTTTGAGAGTCGGGGAGCCGTTCTTCGCGGAGACGGTGAAGTAGGGCAGGCCGCCCACCTCTTGGCCGTAGTCAAGAACGATGACGGGAGGCTCTCCACCGTCGGCGTAGGTCAGGGTTGCTCCGCCCGATCCACCGCACAGCAGGTTTCGGGCACCGGTGACCGTGCCCGATGTGCTGACCACCGAGACAGGACAGACGTCGGAGCGCTTCGGAGTCTGCACGTACGTCCGCCAGTCACTTGGGACCCGGGGCGACGTGGAAGTGACTGCCCGCTGTGCAGAGACGAGAGCCGAAGCCGCGACAGCGCCGGACGGCGCCGTCGGCTGGGCGAGCATCGCAAAGACAAGGGTCAGGCCCAGCGCGATGCCCGCGCCGACCGAACTGCGTCTGCCCGAGTGGCGAGTTCGACGGTGAAAGATCATGTGCGCTCCGAGGTAGCGGCCGGGTCCGTTGATCGCTTGACGCGATACAACGGCGCTTTATTGGGGAAGCCACAGGTGGTCCGAATCGACGGATGAGAGGGATTGAAACGATTCAATTCGCGCGTGCGAGAGGAAGCTATGCGCGAACTGTGCACGCGTCAACCCTCAACGCAACCCCAGTTGCACAGGTCGGGCGGTCAGCGGAAAGTTCCGCTTCCGTTCGGCGTCCGTCGGATGCCCGTGGCGCATTCCGCGATGCCCCCACATCGGGGCAACCGGTGCATGACCCTGCATTCGTCTTCGTCCCGACCCCGCCGAGCTCGTAGAACGGCGCCCGTCACCCGACATCCGCCCGCGAAGACCGTCACTGCCCCGCCACCA
Organism: Streptomyces sp. NPDC042002; assembly: GCF_055588305.1. Classification (NCBI taxonomy): domain Bacteria; kingdom Bacillati; phylum Actinomycetota; class Actinomycetes; order Kitasatosporales; family Streptomycetaceae; genus Streptomyces; species Streptomyces sp. NPDC042002. Next base: position 434,100 of record NZ_JBVJCT010000002.1, read on the forward strand.
GGAGGTGTGTCCGGCCGAAAGGAACCCGGCACCAGGTGAGGGGCAGGGAGCGGGGCCGGGGGTAACCCCTTGCTCATGACCGGTGACCGGGATCAGCCGGCCCCGCGTTCGTGATTAGTGGCCGGGCTTGGGGACACACGAGTGTGGTGCTGAAGAAATGTCTGGTCGTCCTGCTCGTCCTGCTGGCCGTGGGTGGTCTGGTCGCCGCCGTCCTCGTCTCCCCCTGGTACTGGTGTGCGGCCGTCCCCCTGCTGCCGGCGGCGGGGGTGGCCGTACACGACCTCGTTCAGCGCAGACATTCGGTGCTGCGGAACTATCCGCTGCTGGGACATCTTCGCTTCGCGCTGGAGGCCCTTCGGCCGGAACTCCAGCAGTACTTCATCGAGCGCAACTTCGACGGCCGTCCCTTCGACCGCGACACCCGCAGCATCGTCTATGAGCGGGCCAAGGGAACCGCCGCCGAGGAGCCGTTCGGCACGGAACTCGACCTCTACCGGGCGGGCAGTGAATACCTCACGCCGTCCATGGCTCCGAGAGCGGTTCCCAACGACCCACCCCGGGTCCGGATCGGCGGCCCCGACTGCAAGCAGCCCTACGACATGGCCCTGCTCAACGTCTCGGCGATGAGCTTCGGCTCCCTGTCGGCCAACGCGGTGCTGGCTCTCAACACGGGAGCCCAGCTCGGCGGCTTCGCCCACGACACCGGCGAGGGCGGACTGTCCGAGTACCACCTGCGGCCGGGCGCCGATCTCGTCTGGGAGATCGGTACCGGCTATTTCGGCTGCCGGACGGACGACGGGGGCTTCGACGAGCGGCAGTTCGCTGAGAAAGCGGCACATGAGCAGGTCAAATGCGTGTCGTTGAAGATCAGCCAAGGAGCCAAGCCGGGCATCGGCGGGGTGCTGCCGGGTGCCAAGGTGAACGCGGAGATCGCCCAGGTCCGCGGTGTTCCGCAAGGGGAGACGGTCGTCTCGCCGCCCTTCCACCGTGTGTACACCACGCCCCGCGAACTGGTGCGCTTCCTGGGCCGGATGCGCGAACTGACCGGCGGCAAACCCGTCGGGTTCAAGCTGTGCGTCGGCTCGCGCCGTGAATTCCTCGCCGTGTGCAAGGCCATGCTGGCCGAAGGCATCGCGCCGGACTTCATCATCGTCGACGGCGCCGAGGGCGGAACGGGCGCGGCGCCGCTCGAATTCGCCGACAACGTCGGACTGCCGCTCGGCGAAGGACTCATGACCGTGCACAACGCCCTCGTCGGCGTCGGGCTGCGCGATCAGATCCGCATCGGTGCCAGCGGCAAGGTCGCCACCGGCAGTGACCTCGTGAAGCGTCTGCTCCAGGGCGCCGACTACACCAACGCCGCCCGCGCCATGATGTTCGCGATCGGATGCATCCAGGCCCAGCGCTGCCACACCAACACCTGCCCGGTCGGGGTCGCCACCCAGGACGAACGCCGCGGCCGCGCCATCGACGTCGGGGACAAGTCCCGGCGCGTTCACCGCTATCAGCAGGCGACGGTGAAGAGCGCCCTCCAGATCATGGCGGCGATGGGCGTCGACGATCCGCGTGGCCTGCACCCCCACATGCTGCTTCAACGGGTGGACGCGCACACCGTCCGTTCCTACGCCGAACTCCATGAATGGCTCACGCCCGGACAACTGCTCGCATCGGTCCCGGACACCTGGGCATCCGACTGGCAGGCAGCCGACCCGGACCACTTCACCCACTGAACCGGGCCCCCGCACCAAAGGGGGCCCCACCGGACCGAAGGACACTCCCGTGGCACGCACAGTCGCCCATGTGATCGTTGACGCACTCAAGGAACTGGGCGTCAAGCACGTCTTCGGAGTCGTCGGAGACGCCTTGAACCCGCTGACCGACGCCATCCGCACCACGGATGAGCTGAGTTGGGTGGGGTGTCGGCACGAAGAGGCCGCCGCCTTCGCCGCAGGGGCCCAGTCGCAGCTCTCGGGCACCATCGGGGTGTGCATGGGAACCGTGGGACCGGGATCCGTGCACCTCCTCAACGGCCTCTACGACGCGGCCAAGAGCCGGACACCGGTCCTCGCCATCTGCGGTCAGGTCCCCCTCGCCGAGATCGGCAGCGAGTACTTCCAGGAAGTGGACAACGACCTGCTCTTCCGCGACGTGGCTGTCTACCGCGCCACCGTCACCTCTCCGGACCAGATGCCGCGCATGCTCGAATCGGCCGTACGCGCGGCCGTGAGCCAGGGCGGAGTGGCCGTCCTGACGGTCCCCGGCGACCTGGGGGACCAGGAAGTGAGCGAGAACCGGCCGGCACGTTTCGCTCTCGACCGTGCCGTGACCCGGCCCGACGACCCCGCGCTCGTCGAGGCGGCCGAACTCCTGAACAACGCCTCCCGCGTGACCCTGCTCGTGGGCCGCGGGGCGCGTGACGCCCGCGCCGAAGTGCTCCGCACCGCCGAGTCGCTCGCCGCACCCATGGTGCTCACCCTCAAGGCGAAGGAAGGCTTCGAGGAGGACAACGCCTTCCAGGTCGGACAAACCGGTCTCATCGGCAATCCCGCCGCCTCCCACGCACTCGACAGCGGCGACGCGCTCCTCATGCTCGGCACCGACTTCCCCTATCGCGACTGGTACCCGAAGGACTGCAAGGTCGTACAGATCGATGTCCGTGAGGAGCACCTGGGCCGCCGGGTCCCGGTGACCGTAGGCCTTGCCGGCGACGTCGGAGCCACGCTGCGCGCTCTGCTTCCGCTGCTGAAGGAGGCGCCCGACCGTGCCCATCTGGACGACGCCCGGGAGCGGTTCGCCCACTGGCAGGAAGGACAGCAGCGCCTGGCTCGCCCCGACCACGAACGCCGGTGGACCGGGAAACTGCGTGCCGCCCTCGACAATCGCGACCACGAGATTCGCCCCGAAGCACTGGCTGCCGCGGTCGACACGTTCGCGGACCAGGACGCCGTCTTCACCTCCGACACCGGCATGGCCACCGTCTGGCTCTCCCGCTTCGTCGCCATGACCGGCACCCGGCGCCTGATCGGCTCCTACAACCTCGGTTCCATGGCGAACGCCATGCCGCAGGCCCTCGGGGCACAACTCTGGGCGCCCGACCGCCAGATCGTCGCTTTCTGCGGCGACGGCGGGCTGAGCATGCTGCTGGGAGACCTCATGACCATCAAGACGTACAAGCTGCCGGTGAAACTCGTCGTCTTCGACAACCGCCGCCTCGGCATGGTCAAGCTGGAACAGGAACAAGCGGGCCTGCCCGAGTTCGGCACGGAACTCGACAACCCCGACTTCGCCGCGGTCGCCACCGCTCTCGGACTCACCGGAATCCGGGTCACCGACCCCGCCGAACTCCACGACAGCGTGCGCCGGGCGTTCGACACACCGGGACCCGTCGTCCTCGACGTGCTGACCAACCCGGAGGAGGTGGCCGTGCCGGGCAAGCCGACCGTGGCACAGGGCTGGGGCTTCGCCATCGCCAAGGTCAAGGAGGTCCTTACGAGCCGTGAGAACTGACTCACTCGGACGCCGGCCGTTCGCCCCGAACGGGACGCGCGGCGCACTCGGCCTTCGCCTCCAGGCAGACACGTTCTCATTGCGACCTTTCTGGTGACAGAACACCGTGCCGAGGAACTCGCCCTGCTGGCACGGACATTCACCGTGCCGAGGAAGTCGTACCCCTGACCCGGAATTTCCGAGAACGCCCTGGGTCCCTTGGACAACTGCTGTCTCGACGCTGAAGGCATAGGTACTACTCGCGAGGCTCCTCGACGCCGGCATGAGTATGCTCGCGGAGTTATCCGTCAGGCAGCGGCGGCATGTTTGTGGGTGGGGGTCCATTCAATGATGACGTCGCAGCCTCGAGCCGCCGGCGTGGCTTTGTCCGAGCTTGACCGTACGGCGGCCTGGGGGACGGCGGAGCCGTCGGTACTGCTGGTCGAGGACGACCCGGGCGACGCGCTGCTCGTGGAGGAGATGGTCGCCGACAGCGCGCTCGGGATGCGCCTGCGCTGGGTGCGCTCGATGGCCGAGGCATGCGACGTCCTCGCGTCCGAGATCCCGGACTGCGTGCTGCTGGATCTGCACCTCCCGGACGCGCAGGGCCTGGAGGCGGTGTCGCGGGTGCGTGAACGTGCCGAACACGTCGCCATCGTGGTGCTCACCGGACTCGCCGAGGAGGGGACCGGTCTGGCGGCCGTGGCCGCGGGTGCACAGGACTACCTGGTCAAGGGCCGGGTCGAGCCGGAACTCTTCGGCCGGGCGGTCCGTTACGCGATCCAGCGCAAGCAGGCCGAGCAGGACGCGGTGGCGTTGCAGGCGAGTCAGATGCAGGCCCAGGAGAACGCCCGTCTGGAGCGGGGGCTGCTGCCGCGCCCGCTCCTGCGCGGCGACGGTGTGGAGGTCGTGACCCGCTACCGGCCCGGCCGTGCGCATGCGCTGCTGGGCGGGGACTTCTACGACATCGTGCAGAGCGCCGACGGCACCGTCCACGCGATGATCGGTGACGTCTCCGGGCACGGTCCGGACGAGGCCGCCCTGGGGGTCGCGCTGCGCATAGCCTGGCGCACCCTGGTGCTCAGCGGGGTGACCGGCGCCGATCAAGTGGGCCGGCTCGAGGAGATCCTGATGGCTGAGCGGGCCGAGGTGGGGGTCTTCGCCACCTTGGCCATCCTCACCGTCCTTCCCGGTCAACGGCGCATCCGGATGGTCCGGGCAGGTCATCATGGTGCGCTGCTGTGCTCAGGCGGCGGAGTCGAGTGGGTGGAGGTCAGGGGTGGGCCGGCGCTGGGGATCATTCCCGGCAGCGCACACTGGCCCGTGGAGGAGCTGGCGGTCCCTGAGGGGGCTGCGATGGTCTTGTTCACCGACGGCCTGTTCGAAGGGCGCGTCGGGCGCGGCACGGAGCGGCTGGGCGAGGCGGGGCTGCTGGAAGTGGCGCGCGAGCTGGCCGGTCTGGTTCCGACCGCGTTCGTCGACGGGTTGATCCATCGGGCCGAGGCACTGGCCGAGGGACAGGGCGGCCTGGCCGACGACGTCGCCGTGCTCTATCTGCGCTGGGACTGATCGGTGTGAAGAGCGAGGTTCACAACAGTGACTCCGAGGATCGGATACGGAACATGACCGGCGAGCGGTGGTCCGGACGTCGGCTGACAGTGCAGGGCTGGATCCGGCTGGTCGTGGCGCTCATGGCGCTGGTGGTGGTCGTGGGCGCCGCGGTCGGCGCCGCGCTGCTCCAGCGGACGGCTTCGGTCACCGACGATCTGCTCCAGAACGTCGAACCCGCGCAGACGGAGGCGTACCGGCTGCAGGCGGCCCTGGTGAACCAGGAGACGGGGATCCGCGGCTACGTCATCGCGGCCGACCCCCAGTTCCTGGACCCCTACGCGCAGGGCAAGAAGGACGAGACGCGGGCCGCCACCCGGATACGCCACCTCATCGGCGACCGTCCCGAACTCCTCGCCGACCTGGAGGCGATCGAGAGGCGGGCGGCCGAGTGGCGGCGAACCTACGCCGACCCTCGGGTGGTCAGCGTCATGCCGGGCAGGCCGCGCACGATCGACAGGGTGACCGCCGAACGCGGCAAAGAGCTCTTCGACCGTATCCGCAGTGTGTCGGCCAAGCAGAACGCCGGACTGGCGGCAGCGGTCGAGAACGGTCAGGACCGGTTGACGTATTCCCGGAAGGTCCGCGACGCCGTGTTCATCGCCATGGTCGTGGTGTTCCTGCTGACCGGCGTGGTGCTGACGGTGCTCGTACGTCTGCTGGTGGCACGTCCGCTGGAAGACCTGCGTACCGCAACGCGCAGGGTGGCACGAGGCGATTTCGACCATGTCATCACCGGCCGCGGGCCGATTGATCTCATCGCGGTGGCCGAGGACGTCGAGAACATGCGGCAGCGCATCGTCGCCGAGCTGGATTCCTCCCGCGAGCAACGGGACGCCCTGACCCGGCAGGCCGCCGACCTGGACGCGCAGGCAGTGGAGTTGCGCCGTTCCAACGCCGAGCTCGAACAGTTCGCCTATGTCGCCTCCCACGATCTGCAGGAACCGCTGCGCAAGGTGGCCTCGTTCTGCCAGCTGCTGGAGAAGCGCTACGGCGACCAGTTGGACGACCGAGCCCGCCAGTACATCGAGTTCGCCGTAGATGGCGCCAAACGCATGCAGGTCCTCATCAACGACCTGCTCACCTTCTCCCGCGTGGGCCGCGTCAACGACGTCCGGCTCCCGGTCGATCTGGACCAGGTTCTCAGCAAGGCGCTGGCCAACCTGGACAGTTCCGTCACCGACAGCGGCGCGCACATCGACCGGCCGGACGAACTGCCTCGGATCGTCGGGGACCCGACACTGATCACGATGCTCTGGCAGAACTTGATCGGCAACGCCGTCAAGTTCCGTCGTCCCGACCGCCCGCCACACATCCGCGTCACCTGCGAACAAGACCCCGAGGACCCCGAGGCCTGGCGCCTGTGCGTCACGGACAACGGCATCGGTGTCCCCGGTGAGTTCGAGGACAAGGTCTTTGTCATCTTCCAGCGGCTGCACAGCCGCGATGCCTACGGCGGTACCGGCATCGGCCTCGCGCTGTGCAAGAAGATCGTCGAGTACCACGGCGGCCGCATCTGGATCGACACGGCCTACACAGACGGCGCACGCTTCTGTTTCATTCTTCCGTCCGCCGACGCGGCGGACGGAACTCACGCCGGCACCGAGGACAAGGCCCTGACATGACAGCTCCTGCTGGCACCCCCATCGATGTCCTGCTCGTCGAGGATGACCCGGGCGATGAGCTCATAACCCGGGAGGCGTTCGCGGACAACAAGATCGGCAACACCCTGCACGTGGTCCGGGACGGCGAGGAGGCCCTTGACTTCCTCTACCGGCGCGGCGCTCACGCCCACGCGCAGCAGCCCGATCTGATCCTCCTCGACCTCAACCTGCCCAAATACGATGGCCGGCAGGTCCTGGAGAAGATCAAGTCGGACCCGGCCCTGTCGCACATCCCGGTCGTGGTGCTCACCACCTCCGCGGCGGAGGAGGACATCCTGCGCAGCTACAAACTCCACGCCAATGCCTATGTCACCAAGCCGGTCGATCTGGACCAGTTCATCGCAGCCGTCCGCCAGATCGACGAGTTCTTCGTCCAGGTGGTGCGCCTGCCCCGGCAGAACGGCTGAACACCGAAGCGTCACCGAGCCTGTCGGGTATGGGCGTACGCGTATCCACGCGGGCCCATTTCCGGTGCGGACAAGTCCCGCAGTACGACCGGTCGGTCGGGGCCATCGCGTTCGTGGACCGGGACCAGTGAATTCGCGGATCCGGAGAGGTTCGGGACAGCGCAAATCCCGGCAGCCCTCAGGGCTGCCGGGATCAGAAGTGGCGCGACCTACTTGGGCTTGATGGCGTCCTTGGTGTTTTCCTTGGCGGCGCGCAGGTCGCCCTTGGACTCCTCGGCCTTTCCCTTGGCTTTCATGGATTCGTTGCCCACGGCGCCGCCGACGACCTTCTTGACCTTGCCCTTGGCCTGCTCGCCCTTTGCCTGAGCCTTCTCGTCCGCAGCCACAACAGCTCACACCCTGTCTAAATGGAAAATGATTCGCCCTCCGTGTCCCCCGAGCTTCCACTCGTAAACCGGAAGGTCGTCGCGCGGATTTTCGTAGCTCAAGGCCCTGTGGTGGATCGCTGTCATCGCGCTGGTCGTGTGGGCCCTCGGCTTTGTGATCCGCCCCGCAGGCGGCGGTGGCAAGCGGGGCCGCTGGTACCGCTGGTGAGTGGAGCGTAAATCACGCCCTGAACATGGGTGGGCCCCGGCGCAGGGGGCATCGTCTCCAGTGCGGCATTTCCGGCCATTCATATTTCCTCTGGACGTGAATGTGTAGGGCCTGGGAGACAGGGCACCCGCCTTTCTGAGGAAACGTCACCGAATTCGATGGCGCTGACAGGTCTCCGCAGTTCGACTGCGGAGTAGCAAAGAATCTCGATGAGGGAGCCGTTTTATGAGTGACAGCATCTGGGGCTACCAGCCGACCACCGGCCACATCGCGGGTACCGACCTGATCGGATACAAGGTCGAGGCTACCGACGGCAGTATCGGCAAGGTCGACAAGCACTCGGACGACGTCGACTCCTCGTATCTTGTGGTTGACACCGGTGTCTGGATCTTCGGCAAGCACGTCCTGCTGCCCGCCGGCACCGTGAAGACGGTCGACCAGGCCGAGCGGAAGATCTACGTCGATCTCACCAAGGACCAGATCAAGGATTCCCCCGAGTTCGACAAGGACAAGCATGTCGGCGACGCCGGCTACCACGACCAGGTCGGCGGCTACTACCAGACCCACCGTCGCGCCTGATCTCAGCGCCACTCACGAAGTGGGGGGGGGGGGGGGGGGGGGGGGGGGGGGCGCCTTGGGGGGGGGGGGGGGGGGAGGGGGTGGGGGGGGGGGGGGGGGGGG
>NZ_JBVJCT010000002.1:442549-516199 GCF_055588305.1 Streptomyces sp. NPDC042002
CGGAGACCCCTCCCCGCCCTCCCGTCCCTATCTCCCCCACCCACCCCCCCTCCCCCCCCCCTCCCCCCCCCCCCCCCACCGCGCCCCCACCCCCCCCCCCCCCCCCCCCCCACTTCGTGAGTGGGCGCTCGGCGCTCGTCCGCTGAGCCGGACGAGGCCGGCCCTTGGCCCGTAGGGGCCCTGTTTGGATCGGATCGGTGAGCCTCTCGGCGGTCGGGGTACTCGAAAGGTCCACATGGACGGCACATCAAAGAAGGGGCGTGCCATGCCTGCGGGGTCGAGCAGCAAACGCGAGCGGCAGTACGAGCATGTCAAGGAAAGCGCGCTGGAACGCGGTGAGTCCACGAGCAGGGCCAAGGAGATCGCGGCGCGAACGGTGAACAAGGAGCGGGCCAGAGCGGGCGAGTCGAAGACCGCGAGCAAGGCATCGCTCCGCGACCCCAAGTCGGCGTCTCAGCGCGGTGGTGAGCGTTCCCATTCCGGCGCCCAGGGACCCACCCGCGACCAGTTGTACGAAGAGGCCAAGAAGCGCGACGTCCACGGCCGCTCGTCCATGAGCAAACAGCAGCTGAAGGATGCGCTGGGCCGCTGAGAGAGGTCCCGCGCGGCCTTGTGCGGTAAGCCTCCGTGCGGCGGGGCCCGGCGCACGGAGGCACCGCACCTGCTGTGGGCAGAGCATGCGTCACGGGAAGGGCGCCGCCCAGCACTGCCGCGCGTTCGGGGCGGGCGGTCCATCCCGTGGTTCGGCGCCCGTGGTTCGGCGCGTGGCCGGTCCGCGGTCGACCCCGCAAGACGCGGACACGGCACCAGACGAGGGCGCGGCAAGGGCGCGGCCCTGTATGCCGGCCGTCGGCAGAGAGGAACGTGGATGCAGAGCGACGGACAGGACGACGGGCGCGATGAGTCGCCTCAGGAGCGAGCCGACCGCAAGTGGGGTGACCTGCTGCAGGAGATCCGTGTGGCGCAGACCGGCGTGCAGATCCTGTTCGGTTTTCTGCTGACAGTGGTGTTCACACCGACCTACCGGCAGCTCTCGGGGCCGGACCAAACGCTGTACATGGTCACCATCGTGCTCGGAGCCATGGCCACGGGAGCTTTGGTGGCTCCCGTGGCATTCCACCGGATCGTGTCAGGGCAGCGCATCAAACCAGAAGCTGTCATCTGGGCCTCCCGGCTGACCCTCCTCGGCCTCTCACTGCTGCTGTTCACCATGACCTCGTCCCTTCTGCTGGTGCTTCGCACGGCCACCCACGACGACGGGTACGTGCCATGGATCGTCGCGGGTGTCGCGGCGCTGTACATCCTGTGGTGGCTCGTGATCCCGATGGCACTCCGGATGCGCAACACGAGCGATAAGGACACCGGCGGAGGGGAGTGACCGGCACTCGGTACAGGACGCTCACGGCACGGGCGATGACGAGGAGCGATGGGAGAAGCGCGGGTACGCCCTCGTCGCGCCTCGTGAGTTTCGCGCATGGAGAGCGGCATCGTGCCCGTTGCCGAATTGCCCGTCCCGCTTGGGCTTACGGGGCGTAGGTGAGTGTGACGACGCCGGTCGCGCCCGGCGTTGCCGCGACGAACCGCAGCGAGCGCGGCAACGCGGTGTCGAAGAGCCGCTTTCCCGTGCCGACGACGACGGGGTGGACGCTGAGGTTCAGCTCGTCGATCAGGTTGTGCTGGAGCAGGGTCCGCATCAGCGTGAAGCTGCCGTACATGACGATATTGCCGCCGGGTTCCTGCTTGAGCTTCGCGACGGTCTGCGCCGCTTCACCGGTGAGGGCGGTGGCGTTCCAGGGCAACGGGCCGCTGAGCGTGTTCGTGACGACGGCCTTGGGAAGACCGTGCATCGCCTCGGCGTACGGTCCGGTGTTGTTCGACCAGGCCTTCTCGAGGATCTCGTAGGTAGCCCGCCCCAGCAGGAAGGTGTCGCTGGCCAACAGGGCGTCGGTGGCCCGCTGGCGAGCGGTGTCGTCGAAGTACTCCAGTGCCCAGCCGCCGCGTTCGGTCTCGCCGAACCCGCCCGGATCCTGGACCACGCCGTCGAGCGTGACGAATGCTCCAGCGATGAGCTTGCGCATGATGATCTCCGTCCTGGGGCCGGTGATTCCGGCTTTGTGGAATGAAGACCCGGGCCGGCTCCAAAAGGAATCGGCCCGCCCCCCCCGGGGCCGGCCGAGGGTTCGCGACAGTGCCTGATCGCGCCCACTCTCCTCCTGCACTCCGCCTGGCTCGAGGCGCATGAAGGGTGGGAGCGGCCTGGTGTACATAAAAACAGTTCGGGCTGTTGCCCGCTGACGAGGTCGACTCGCCGGCTGGCTTCGCGGCCTGGGTGACGAGGTTTGCTGCCGAGTCGGATGCCGTGTGAGGTCGACGCAGGCCCACCAGGTGAGTCGCGTCTGGCGATGGATCGTGGAGGACGGTCGGGTGCTGGGAGGGATCGCGCTGAGATGGAAGCTGACTGAGGATCAGGACATCGTGCCCATGGTCCTGGAGGGCCTGACCCGACCTGGGCCGCCAGACCATGGGGTCACCAGGCCGCCAACAGCGCGGCCGAGGTCGCCGTCCTCCTTGGCCCCGACCCGCGGCCGACCGGACACAGCCGCGGCCGCGGCGCGGGCATTGGTGGCGGTTCACCCGGGCAGTGACCGCCCCGCTGGTGTCACGCTCACCGATCTCGTCGCGGATGAAACCGCCACCGACCTTCGGAGATGACGTCCACTTTGTTGTCACTGACGCGAATTGCCGTGTCGTCGTCGATGAAATAGATCGGGAAGTCCGCCCGCTCGACGATGCGATCAGCCCAGGCGTCGTCCCGCTCCGGGAAATCCGGCGAGTACAGGTGCGGCTTCAGATACCAGTCGAAGAGACCGAACGGCGGCTCCACCGTCGTAGCGCCGAGCACGTGCAGGTCCGCGGCATCCCCGATGACGTCGGAGGAATGTTCGGTCAGATTCCGGCTGAAGATCATCGATCCGGCGCTCACCCCCACATAGACCCGGCTCTCCAGCGCTTCCAGGAAGCCCTCGGCCAGACCGTTGCCGGTGATGCTGCGCGCGAGATGGTAGTGACTGCCGCCCTCGACATAAATAACGTCGGCGTGCAACAGCCGGTCAAGCACCATCTGCCGAGGCAGGCCGTTCAGCTCCAGGATGTCGAACTCCCGCCAGCCGAGACCGTGCAGTCGGTTCATATCCGCGACGAGCCACCCGTGGTCACCGGGCTCGGCGGCGGATGCCGTGGGAACGTACACGATGTTCGCCGACTCGAACGGCTTTCCCAGCAGGTCCCGCAGTGCATCCCGCAGCGTCGCGTTACGCAGGCCGCTCGCCGTCAACAGAAGTTTCACCGGGCGAGCCAATCATGGCTGCCAGGCGCGCGCAATGCACCAGGGGGCCGCCACCGCCGTCATCCCTGCTGAACCAGGCTGCCGGCTCGGCCACCCGCTGCTACGGAACGCTACCCATGCCCGGACCAGCAACAGTTCGTAGCGTCGGCGGGCTGTCCCCAAGGACTGCTGCTACTTCTCGTGAACATCCACGGGTCTCAAGATCATCAACTGCTGTCCAAACAGGCAGACAAACGCTGCCACTTGAAGTGAACGAAGCCACCCGGGCGAACGTCGGGAGGGCAGATCGCGATTGTCCAGGCTCGGCTCAGCGCCAGGAACTACTGTCGCGAGCATGGTCGAACACGATGTCCTCCGTGTAACCCGCGAGGCCTACGACGATGTTGCCCCCGTCTATGCGCAGCGGTTCCGCGACGAGCTGCGTGAAAGTCCTTTGGACCGCGCGATCTTGAGTGTGTTCGCCGAGGCCGTAGGTGCCAGTGGGAACGGTCAGGTCGCGGATCTGGGGTGTGGACCTGGCCATATCACCGCTCACCTGGACGAGTTGGGGCTGGCGGCGTTCGGTGTCGATGCCTCTTCCGCGATGGTCGAGTTGGCTCGGCAGGCCTATCCGGGCCTGCGGTTCGACCTGGGCTCGATGGCCGCGTTGAACATCGCTGACGGCGCCCTGGGCGGCGTACTCTCCCGTTGGTCCATCATCCACACTCCGCCGCGAGAACTCCCCGTCATCTTGGCGGAGTTCCACCGCGTGCTGGCACCTGGCGGTCACCTTCTGGTCGGCTTCTGGGCCAACGAAGATCCGTCTCATCCGACGCAGGTCTTCGATCACGCAGTCGCGCCGGCCTATCGCTGGTCGCCTGATCACCTCTCAACGATGCTGCGCGAGGCAGGGCTGGCCGAAGTGGCCCGGATGGTTCGCGAGCCTCAGCCCACCGACCGACGGCAGTTCCAGGCGATTCATCTGCTCGCACGCAAAGCTCCGGCAGGGGCTGTCTGACGGAACGTATGGCCGCGTGGCCGCGTGAGATTCATGCAGGGTGTAGGCGGTGCGGAGTCAGGCGCACGGTGTGCTGGGTGGCTTCGGGCAGGGTGCAAGCTCTAGTTGGCCGCGGTCGACGCGGTGCTCGCCGCTCATGCCGACTGCTCGCCGCGCTGCCGCAAGGACGCCGAACTGCGACGAGAACTCCACCGCGATCAGCAACGTGCCGCACGCCTGGGCGGGCGCACCCGGCTCCGCCCGGAGCCCGCCGCGCGCAGCGGCCTGCCCCCAGGCAGGCCGACGCAGCGTCAACCGCCCCAGAAGCGCGGCCCATTGGAGCGCGCCGCGACCCGCAATTGCCCTCACTGCGACCGGCCGGTCACCATCGCCGCGTTGCTGGCCACCTCCGAGGCTGCCCGCCCGTCATTTCCGGCCGCATCCCTGACGTGGTCCCGATGCGCCGCTCCTGAACGCACCGGATGGCACGGGCCCGTCGGCCTCCTGCCGGCAGGCACCCACGGCCTGTCGGTCACATCGACAGTTTCTCCCACTTCGCCTCCACGCTCCAGGTCCGAGTGCCGCGCGCGAAGTCAGCGAACACGGCGACGACTTGCTCGAGGTCGGGGAGCACGCAGCGGTAGTGACGATCAGGCGAACCGTCACGGTGCTCGACTCCGAAGCCGCCCGACGCCGCACCGGCCCGCGACCCGGTCCCGACCTGGACATACCGGCCCTCGCTCCCCTCCAGGATCACGAACCAGTTCTCCGCCGACAGGCGCCGCACCGCCCGCTCAACGCTCTCGGTGTCCGGATCCTTCACCTGCAGGCCGACACACGACTGCAGCCGCAGCGCGGCCGGTCCCCGCAGGCCAGGCGGGACATGGACCACCCCGGCCTGGGGATCGAAGCAGACCAACCCGTGTTCACCGGCCAGTTCGACGACGCGCGGAGCCACCTCGGCCACACGGCCCCACCCCATCGGCATCAGCACGCATTCCGCGGAGACGTCCAGGCCGGCCGACCAAGGCGAATCTGGAGCCGGCGCCTCGGGAAACTCCACAATCAGGGACTCGTGGAACCTCGCCACGGCTGGGCTCCCGACAACCACTCCAGATACGCCCTCGCACAGCTGCCCGTGCTTCTGCACCGCCTCCGCGCGAGACGGACGCGTCTGCTCGAACCACACCGCAAGATCAAAACTCATGATGCCCCCACCCGCCGGAGCCCGCCCCCGATCGCCGGCGATCCTAAGCGGCACCACTGACAGCCCCAGGGTCACCTCCCGGAACGCGCTCTTCGCTCCCCACCCTCCCGACACCCTTCAAGATCCAGCAGAGTGGGGAGAAGAGCATCCTTGGGGAAAATTCGGGCCCTGGCCGCAGTTCCGTGAACGACGGGTGAGGTTGTCCGGTCACCCCAGCGATGCGCTCGCCGCACGCAGCTCGCCCAGGGCCGCCAGGGTGTACCGGGCGAGCCCGTCCTTGGCGTCACGGTCGTCCTCGGACCATTCGGCGTACCCCCGTTTGAAGGCGAGGACGCCCAGCTCGCCCGCGAGAGCCGCGGTCGGATCGGGTACGCCGCGGGCGGTCAGAGCGGTTGTCATCGAGGCCGCGAGGCTGACGCTTTTGAGGGCGTCACGCTCTTGAAGTTCGGCGCTGGCGGCAACGGCCGCCTTAAGGCGAGGGGCGAGCTCGCGATTCATGGGGTGCATCGCGCTCGCGGCGCGTTCGAGACCGGCAGCGACCGCCTCGATCGGGCTGGCGTCACCGGGCGCCTCGGCGATTCCCTCGGCCAGCAACAGGCTCAGCGTCTCCTGCCCGGCCACCAGCAGCTCGCGCTTACTGACTTCAGCTCGTCGGGGTGAATCTTCACGAAGTTCCTGATGGGTGTGGGTAGGTGACTGTATCCGTGGTGTGTGAGGTATGCGGATGGGGGCGGACTGACTCCGGCCGGACGTCAGCGTCGGGAGACGGTACGGATGCAGGCGGCTGAACTGTCCGAGCAGAGGATCAAGCCGTCGGAAGTCGCACGACGGCTGCGGGTGAGCGTGAAGTCGGCCTATCGGTGGCACGGTTTGTGGCGGGACGGCGGTGTTCAGGCACTGGCCTCCTGTGGTCCGAGCGGGAGCCGGTGCCGCCTGTCTCCGCGGTGTCTGGAGAAGCCGGCCGTGTTTCTGGAACAGGGTCCGGCCGCGCATGGCTGGGTGGAGGACCAGGTGTGGACGGCAGCGCGGGTGGCCACGCTGATCGGCAGGAAGTTCCACGTTTTCTACAGCGTCTCCGGGGCCACCAGGTTGATGCACCGGCTCGGCTTCAGCCCGCAGGTCCCGGCCCGGCGGGTCGCCACACGGTGACGAGCAGGCCGTCACCGTGTGGCGGGAGGTGACCTGGGCGGAGGTAAAGGGATCCGGGCGGCCTGCGGGGGCTACGTCTGCTTCGAGGACGAAGCCGGCTTCACCCGACGGCCGCCCCGAGGACGGACCTGGGGCCGACGCGGAGTGACTCCGGTCGTCACCATCAGCGGCCGGCGTTCGGGGCGGCTGTCGGTGGCCGGGCTGATCGCGATGCGCCCGGGTTCCCGGACCCGGCTGTGCCACCGTCTGCGCACCCACACCACTGGCAAAAGCACACGTCGCAGCATGGACGAGCGGGACTTCATCGAGCTGATCGACGGAGTCCACCAGCTGGTCAAGGCCCCGATCGTGCTCGTGTGGGACCGGCTGAACACTCACGTCTCCCGCAGGATGCGCGACCTCGTCGCCGAGCGTGAGTGGCTGACGGTGTTCCTGCTGCCTGCCTACTCACCCGGCCTGAACCCCGTCGAGTGGGTATGGGCCCACGTCAAACGAAGCCTGGCCAACCTCGCAGTCATGGCCCTGGACCGACTCGAAGTCCTCGTCCGCAACCGGCTCAAGCGCCTTCAGTACCGGCCCCACACCCTCGACGGCTTCATAACCGGCACCGGCCTGACCCTCGGCATACCAGCCTCACCCTGAAAAGCCGAAGTCAGTAGGGTAGGTCAGGGCGGTCAAGGGTGGGCGAATGCCCAGCGGCCGGGATCCAGGCCCAGGTCTGCTTCATGCCCCACCACGACCACCGGATCGAGGTCTACTACGCGGCTACCGGCCGCTACCTCGGCCCGGCGGGCCTGGCCGACCTGGCCATCGAGGAACAGGGGAGCGCCGTACGGCGGTCACGGGCAACCCGGGCCGTCCTGGACGGTGCAACTCACCTGCCAGGCGGTCCACGCGCCGTTGGAGGAGCGGACCCGGAACCAGTAGTTGCCGTCGCTGCCGATGGCCGCGATGGTGAAGTTCGAGAGACTGTCTTGCAGATGGCCGATGACGATCTGGCTCTTCACCCACCCGCCCATGGACACCCATCCGTTCCAGGAGCCGTCGGGGTAGCTCCAGTTCGTCCACACCGCGTGATCGGCACCGACGACGAACTCCTCCGTCGTCCCGTTGTCGAGTTTCGTGGACGAGACGCCGTACTCGCAGAAGTACTTCTGGCCCTTGTCCGTGCAGTAGGTCGCCGCCTGTGCCGGCGCCGCTGCGGCACCCACCCCCGCGAAGGCGGCCAGGGCCGCAACCGCTGTGAGGGCACTCTTAAATCTGCGCACGTACATGCTCCTTTGCCAAGTGGTGTGGTCGTGTCGAGGAAGGGGGAGAACCAGCGCCCCAGCACTCCTGACAAGTTGATCACGGGCATGAGGGGGAGGACCATGCAGATCTACCGGCAGAAGTAGCCCCCACTACCGGCAGAAGTGGCCCCGCCCCCTCGCCGCCCAAACCACGTCGGACCGCCCTGTTCCGCTCCAGCCCCGACCCGTTCCCGACGGCCTGCCCGCACGAGCCGCAGACCCTGCCGAGACTCTCTTCGCGGCCATCATCTACGTCCTGGTCAGCGGATGTGCCTGGCGCCAACTACCGCCCTGCTTCGGCTGGGTCAAGGCGACAGTCGACGTCAAGCCCGCCCCGCCCAAGCGCGCCACCGGCGTCGGGGACTACGACGTCGACATCAATGGCGAGGGCCTGGCCGACTACCTGGTGGTCGACGACAACGGCGCCACCCGCGCCTGGCTCAACACCGGTCCGGGCAAACACGGCCGGCTTCTCCAGACACCGCGGAGACAGGCGGCACCGGCTCCCGCTCGGACCACAGGAGGCCAGTGCCTGAACACCGCCGTCCCGCCACAAACCGTGCCACCGATAGGCCGACTTCACGCTCACCCGCAGCCGTCGTGCGACTTCCGACGACTTGATCCTCTGCTCGGACAGTTCAGCCGCCTGCATCCGTACCGTCTCCCGACGCTGACGTCCGGCCGGAGTCAGTCCGCCCCCATCCGCATACCTCACACACCACGGATACAGTCCCCACCCCGGCCGAGGCCATGAGACGCTGGTCGAGAGAGCTCGCTTACCGCTGATTCGCGACGACCAGTGGAATCCGCCTGGCGCCGTGCCCGCGCCTGTGCTCGGCCGTCAACGTCAGGTCCACCGGCGTGGTCACCGGGCCGTCCGCGCACAGCAACGCGTCGGTCAGCTCGAACAGCGTGTCCCCACGCGCGGTCAGGCAGTCGAAGAAGTCGTCCCGGAAGTGTGACCGCGACCGCGAACGCCTCCCGCCGGACGTCATGTTGCAGCAGACTCATTCCCCCGCGGCCTTCGTACTGGGCATGTGCCTCTTTGGTCGGAGCACAGAATCAGACGAAGGCCGTGTTCATGTCCCGGGAATCCCCGTACGGGCGATCACGTTCGAGGCCGTCATGGGATCAGCCCCGGACCGCTTGGACGTCCGGCGGACAGTGGAAGATAGGTGGTTACTGACTTCGGCTCGGCAGGGTGATCTTTCGCAAAGGTTCTGGTGAGGGCGGGTTGTTGGCCGTATCCAGTGGTGTGTGAGGTATGCGGATGGGGGCGGACTGACCGCTTGAACACCCACGTCTCCCGCAGGATGCGGCAGTTGATCACCGAGCGTGAGTGGCTGACGGTGTTCCTGCTGCCTGCCTGCTCGCCGGACCTGAACCCTGTCGAGGGCGTGTGGGCCCACGTCAAACGCAGCCTGGCCAACCTCGCCGTCGTCGTTCTCGACCGACTCGAAGTCCTCGTCCGCAACCGGCTCAAGCGCCTTCGGTACCGGCCCGACACCTTCAACGGCTTCATAGCCGGAACCGGCCTGGACCTCGACGCGTCAACGTCACCCTAACCAGCCGAAGTCAGTAACGCGATGCGCATGGGTCCTGGTTCCTTTCGTCGTGCTGTGCTGTGAGGGGCGTTCCGAGAACCGCAGAAAGGTGCAACGGGGGCTGCCCGACGGACCGGCGGCCCCGCAGGGCCGGGGGACTTCGCTCGTCGATGCGGGCTCCAGCCGTCCTGCGGCGCAGGGGAGTTCCGCGCGGCGCACGCCGGAGGCAGCTCGGGGCCGCGCGGTCAGCGAGCGGTGGGGGCACCCGTCCACACGGGAGGTGTCTCCCAGCCGGCCGGAGGCTGCCACTGCGCCCACTCCTGGTCCCACCAGGGCGTGTTCCGGTCGAGCAGTTCGGCGACCCGGTCACCTTCGGCGTGCACCGCGGCGGCCTGCTCGGGCGTGAAGCCGCCGGTGCGGGCGCGCTGCTCGAACTCGTCGACGTCCTTCCACCGGTACGGCCCTCCGTCGGCGGGGACCCACAGGTCGAGTTCGTGGTCCAGGGTGTCGAAACCCGCCGCGGTCCTGCGGTACGGGTCCTGGAAGTTGATGTACCACCCGGAGAACTCGCCGGTCGCCTCGTCCCGGAAGACCCAGACGGCGTAGGCGTCGCCGGGGCGCTGGAGCTGGAGGACGCCGCGGCTGCGCCAGTGGTCGGCCACGTCGTGCCAGGGGTGGGGACCCCAGGTGAAGTCCCCCTCACCGAAGGAGAGCCGGGTGCCGTGCGCCAGATGCACCGCGAGCAGATCGGATCGGTCGGCGACCACCCGGACCGGGTAGCTCAACCATGTCCGTCCGTCGAGGACTTCCCGGCGCAGGATGGTCGCGCCGGGTGCGAACCGGCCCGGCTCCGCGGTCCCGGCTTCGTTGTCGGTGGGCTCGGCTGCACGCAGCGCGCCCTCAGAATTGTTGCGCATTGAAGTATTGATCCTCGTATTAAACACGGATCCGGCATTGCGCGGACCCGAAATGCCCGCTTCGCTGGAGGGTCGAACTCGCCACGCAGTCCCTTATTCGTCGAAGCGGTCAACTGGTGCCGATCTGACCTTTATTGACGGTTAGTTAGCGGCGTGCGGATCGTAGACACAGCCGCGAGACGTTGGCAACTCTTCTGGAACGGCGCGTCGTTCGCCTGTCGGGCGATGCGTGATGCAGGCCACAATGACTCGATTTCGCCGATGTCTTGTCAAGATCACGCGGAGTGTGCAAGGTTGACGGAAGTTATCACGAACGTTTGCGCACTCCGGGGTCGGTGAAATTCCGAACCGGCGGTTACAGTCCGCGACCCGACCGCCTCCAGCGGCCGGTTGACCAGGTGAAATTCCTGGACCGACGGTGAAAGTCCGGAAGGGAGGCAGTGCGCGGCGAGCAGGGTCGTTCCCGATCTCTGTGGAAGTTCCGCACGTCCTCACGGGGACTGTGGCGTCCCGACGGGAAAGTGTCACGTGCCCTTGTGCTCGTCGCGTGTCCCAGGCCCCGGAAGTCCGCGCCGCCAGCGCGAGGAGAGACTTCGATGGGCCGATTGCCGGGCAGTGCCCCTGCCGGCGCGCAACCCCGCCCGACCGGTCGCAGCGCCGAGTTCCAGGCGTGTGGGGCCCGCTCAGCCGGCCTCGCGCCCCGACCTCGCTTCCACCGAACGCTAGGACCACGGGCATGACCACTACCGATTCGATGCCGTCTCCCACCGCCGAGGGCGTGCAGCCGCTCGATCCGATCGACCACGCGGTCGCGGAGATCGCCGCGGGCCGGGCGGTCGTTGTCGTCGACGACGAGAACCGCGAGAACGAGGGCGACATCGTCTTCGCAGCCGAGCTGGCCACCCCTGAGCTGGTCGCCTTCGCCATGACCGAGTGCCGGGGCCTGCTCTGCGCCCCGATGCCGGGAGGCGATCTGGACCGGCTGGAGCTGGATCAGATGGTTCCCCGCAACACCGAGAGCCACCGCACCGCCTTCACGGTCTCCGTCGACGCCGCCGTCGGCATCAGCACCGGGATCTCCGCCGCGGACCGGGCGCTGACCCTCCGTCTGCTGGCCGAACGGAAGAGTTCACCCGGCGACTTCGTGCGGCCCGGACACATCTTCCCGCTGCGGGCGCGTGACGGCGGCGTGCTGGTGCGGCCCGGTCACACCGAGGCCGGTGTGGATCTGTGCCGGCTCGCCGGGTTGCGCCCGGCAGCGGCCGTGTGCGAGATCGCCAACTCCGACGGCACCATGGCCCGGCTCCCGGAGCTGCGCGACTTCGCCGAGCGTCACGGACTTGCCCTGATCTCCGTCGCCGCCCTCATCGACCATCTGCGGCGGTCCGAGGGGTCGGCCCCCGTGTGCTCGGCCCAGCCGGGAGCGACCCTGGGCTGACCGACGGGGGAGTGCCACGAGGGAAGGACCACGGGCCCGGCAGGCCCGCAGATGTTTTGCAAAGAGCATTTGCCGGGCCTCTTTCCTGCGTGCCCCAAATTGCGAATCCTGATGAATTCACCAAGAATTCTCGTGGTATTTGACATTGCGCCGTTGGGCATTCAATACGCGAAAGCGACCACGAGTCGGGGGGAGGAACCGGCATGCTCGACAAGGGTGCCATGGAAATGCTCAGAGGAATTTGAGAAGAGGTACTCGGCATTTCGGTCGACGATGTCGAAGCCGATTTCTTCGACCTCGGCGGCGATTCGCTGCTGGCGCTGGCGATTTCCACCCGCGCTATCGAGTCCGGCCTCGCGATGCCGCGGTCCGCAGTTCTGCGCCGCAGCACGCTCCGCGAGCTTGCCGAGGCGGTCGAGGATCCCCAACTGTTCGAACGTGCCTGACCGATGGCTATCGTTGTCGTCTACGACCAGGGTGCGGCCTCGCCACGCGAGATCATCGGTCGGTTGGGCACATCGGAGCCCGTGGTGGTGGTGGTGCTCGCGGACTCCGGGCACGCCCGCCAGGTCCGCCCGCTCCTGGAGGAGAACTGCGCTGGTCCCGTACCGCTGGCCGACGGTGACGACGCCGTCGTCGCCCGTCTGCGCGCCGTTGGGGCCAAAGGCACCCTGACCTTCAGCGAACGCATGCTCACCGACACCGCGTTACTTGCGGAACGGCTCGATCTTCCGTTCAACTCCCCGGAAACCGTCAAGGGGTTGACCGACAAATCCGTTCAGCGGCGTCGGCTGCACGAGGCCGGCGTGGACGCCGTCCGCAGCGCGGTCGTCACCACCGCCGGACAATGGCCGGACGCACTGGCACAGGTGGGTCTGCCCGCCGTGGTCAAACCGGTGCGTGGCGAAGGCAGCCGGAACACGGTCCGGGTGACGGACCCCGACCGCGGCGCCGCCGTGATCGAGGAGTTCCTGCGCGCCGAACCGGCTCTGGTGGTCGAGGAGTTCCTCGAAGGGGGCCGACTGGGCCCCCTTCGGCGACTATGTCTCCGTGGAGAGCGCCGTCACACCTGATGGCACGCGTCACTTCGCGGTGACGGGCAAGCTGCCGCTGGCACCTCCCTTCCGGGAGTCGGGCCAGTTCTGGCCCGCGCCCCTGCCGCCGGAGCAGGAGGCCGAAGTAGTCGCCCTGGCCGATGGCGCAGTGCGCGCACGGGGTGTCACCCACGGCCTGGTCCACACCGAGATCAAGCTGACGCCCGCCGGGCCCCGCCCGATCGAGGTCAACGGAAGGCTCGGCGGGAACCAGGCCGACCTGGCCACACGTGCCGCAGGGCTCGATCTCGTCGCCCTGGCAGGCGAGTTGGCCCTGGGACGCAGCGTCCCGCTGCCCCCCGTACGTCCGGAGCGGTCCACTTCCAGTGCTACACACCCGGACCCACCTCCGGTACCGCACCGGCGACCTGGCGCGCCGACTGCCCGACGGGCGGCTGGCCTACCTGGGCCGCAACGACCAGCAGGTCAAGCTGCGCGGACAGCGGGTCGAACTCGGCGAGGTGGAGGCCGGCCTGAGGGCCGCTCCGCAGATCTCGGACGCCGCCGCGCTGGTCACCCGCGACGGCATCGGCAACGACCTGCTCACTGCCCTGGTCGTCCCGGCCGAGCCCGGTGAACTGGACGTGGCGGCCCTGCGCCGGCACGCCCGCACGACCATGCCGGCGCACCTGGTGCCCACCCGGTTCCACCGCGTCGGCGAACTGCCGCTGACCTCGTCCGGGAAACCCGACCGGCGTGCTCTCGCGGAGTGCGCGGCCGAGGCAGCCGTGCCGCGCGCACGCATCCTGGTCGTCGACCCCGTCGACAGCGGGGCGCTGTGAGCTGCACCGGCGCCACGACGTGACCGTGGCACTGCGCCCGCCCGCCGATGGGCTGGCGCAGTTCGTGCGTGACAAGGAGGTGATCGTGCTGCGCAGCGGCGTACGGCTCGACGCCGACGTCATCGCGGCGGCCGACCGGCTCAAGGTGATCGCCGGGGCCGGCTCCGGGGTCGACAACATCGACCTTGAGGCGGCCAGGAAGGCGGGCGTGACCGTCTTCAACGTCCCCGCGGCCTCTGCCCCGGCGGTCGCGGAGCCTGCCTTCGGGCTGATGCCGGCGGTCGGCAGGCACATCGCCCTCGCCGACCGTCAGGTCCGGTCCGGTATGTGGAACAAGGCCGCGCTGTCCGGAGCGGAGCCGGCGGGCAAGACCCTCGGACTTGTCGGCGTCGGCCGCATCGTCGGAGGGACGGGCCACTCGGGGCGGCGAACTGTGCCGCCTACTGCTGAACCACCCCGCCGCCGGCACGATCCTGCCGACGGCCCGCAACGGTGAGGAGCTCGAACGAGTCCACCCCAACCTGCTCGGCAGCGGGCGGAGGTTCCTCACGGTCGAGCAGCTCCGGGACCGCGCGGACGAGCTCGACGTGGTGTTCTTCTGCACCCCGTCCGGCGAGGCGATGCGATCCGCCCCGTACTTCCTGGAGCGCGGGATCAAGGCGGTTGACGTGAACGCCGGCTTCCGTCTCGTCGACGCCGGCCGCTACAAGGCGGTGTACGGCGTCACCGAGCTGTACCGCGAACAGATTGCCGCCGCGCGGTGGCCAACCCCGGCTGCTACGCCATCACCACCGTGCTCGGGCTGGCTCCGCTGCTGCGCTCCGGCCTCGCCGACCTCGACACCGCGATCCACCTTGCCGCGGTCAACGGCACTTCGGGGGCGGGCAACGAGCCGGTCACCGACGTGATGCACGCGGCGGCGTTCGCTTCGACGCTGCCGTACAGCCTGGAAGGGCACCGCCACGCCCCCGAGCTGGAGACCCATCTGACACCGCTGGCCGACCGTGATCCGTGCGTCGACATGACCACGGCCCACGGCAAGTTCGTCCGCGGCCTCTACATTCAGGCCAGCGTGCGCATTCGCGCCGACGCACGGACCGACGTCGACCCGGCGGCGCTGCTGGACCTCTACCGGGACCCCTACGCCGACGAGCACTTCGTACAGGTCGGCTCGCTTGCCAAGCAGGGGCGCCTCAACTCCAAGGAGTACGGGGTCTACCCGAGCCTGAACGCCGTCACAGGCTCCAGCTTCTGCCACAGAGGCGTGGACTACGACCCGGTCCGCGGCTTCGCCGAGGTGATCGCGGTGACCGACAACCCGGTCAAGGGCGCGGCCGGTTCCGCGATCCAGAACATGAACGTGATGTTCGGACTGGACGAGCGGGCCGGTCTGGTCCACTACGGCCTGGGAACGGGATACGGCTGATCTCCGGGCAGCGGCTGCGGCCCGGCGAGCGCTGGATCCACCCAGCCGGCTTCAAGTCGGCCCGGCGCTCGCCGGCACCGGCCGGATCGACGTCGAACTCGCCGACCTCGCCCGGCTGTCGGCGGCCGGGGCCCGGGTGGCGCTGCTCAGCCACCAGAGCGGCGCCAAGGACGGCACCAACCTGCCTTGAGCGCCTGCCTGATCGCGTCCACCGCAAGCCCTCCGGCTGGACCAAAGGTCAGGCTGGGGGGCTTGCGATGTGACTGATCGTCAGAATCGGACAGTACCCGCCGCCTTGGTGCGTCCTACGGCGTGCGGAAGGAGTCCGCGTAGATGTGCCGGATGAGGTCGGTGTCGATGTCCGGGGTGGGATCGTTGTCGAGATTTCCGCTGATGCCGTCGACGAACGTGTCGATGTCGCGTGAGGTGAACCCCCAGCCCTCCAGTCCGGTCGCCAGCCCCGCCGTGTCCAGCACGCCGGAGACGGCTTGGTGGATGTCGTTGTGGCCCAGGGCCTCGGCGATGTCGGCGAAGCCGTCCTTGGCGTGCGGCTGGACGGTGCGCAGCCAGGCAGGGTAGAGCAGGGCCAGGCCCCTGCCGTGCGGTACGTCGATCCGCCGGACCGCGCCCATCGCCTGCTGGAGGCGGTGCGGCAGACAGGTGCTCGCACAGGCGACGTTGACGCCGCCGAGCAGTGCGGCGTGGGCCATCGCCTCCCGGGTCTGCGGGCTGGTGCTCCCAGCGGCGACCAGGGGCAGATGGTCGCGGATCAGCGTGATCGCGTGCCGCGCGTGGGACCGGCTCTCGTCGGTCGCGCGGGCCGCCACATAGCCCTCGATCGCGTGGGCGAGCGCGTCGAAGGCGGTCTCGACGGCGACCGCGACCGGGAGCGGCGCGGTCAGGTCCGGGTCCACGATGGCGACCTTGGGGAAGATGTCGTCGCCCCGGATGCCGGACTTGAAGCCCCGGACCACGTCGGTGACGATGGCCCCCTTGGTGACCTCCGACCCGCTGCCGGCCGTCGTCGGCACGGCGATGACGGGGAGGGCGGACGGTGAGGCGGCGAGCGTCTCGCCGATGAGGTCGCGCACGGTGTCGTACGAGCCGGCCACGGCCACGGCCTTGGCCGCGTCGATGGCGCTGCCGCCGCCGAGGCCGATCACGACGTCGCAGGACCGCGACTTCGCCAGCGCCACGGCCTCGTCGATCTCGTCGGACCGGGGGTTGGCGCTGATCCTGTCGAAGACGGTCACCGACAGGCCCGCCCGGCGCAGCGAATCCGCCGCCCGGTCCAGGAAGCCGTAGCGGCGCATCGCGGTGCGTCCGCACACGATCAGCGCGTGCCCGCCCCACTGGGCCGAGAGCGCGCCGACCTGGTCCAGGGTGCCGCTCCCGAAGACCACGTGGGTGGGTACGGGGAACTCAAGCCGCATGGTCACCGACTCCCTTCTTCCGGTTGTCCTCGAGTGCCTCGATGACGGCGCAGGTGCCGTCGGCGAGGTAGTGCAGTGCGGAGCCGCCGCCGGTGGACCGGGGACCGGTCCAGGGAAGCTCCGCGACGGTGTCGCCGCCGAGCAGCAGGGTGTGCGGCTCGCCGGGCTCACGGGCGCCGAGCACCGCTGCCGCGGCGCGGTGGTTTCCCTCGGCGTGTCGGCCGGGGGTACCGGCCACCAGGACCCGGCCGGCCTCCCGCACCGCGTCCACCGCCCACCGCTCGAGGTCGAAGTCGACGATGGCCCAGCCGTCCGGGACGCCCTCCTCGACGCCTACGGTCCGGGTGGCGCCTTCGGGGCCGGTGATCAGGACCGTACGGGGCAGGTGGATGCGGGCCCGGTGCCGGCGGCCGAGTACGGTGCGGGCCACGGCAGCGCAGCGCTCGGCCTCGGTGCCCAGCTCGGAGCCGCCGATGGCGTAACCGCTGACCGCCAGAAGGGTGTTGAGCACCACCCCGCCGGGGATCACCACGTCGTACGCGCGCGTCAGGCTCTCCAGCCCCACCACTGTCTTCTCCACTTTGACGCCGCCCAGCACGGCCACCGAACCGGCCGCCCCGCCACCGGCCGCCCACGGTCGCAGCAGCTCGGTTTCACCCAGGAGGCTGGAGGCCGCGTAGCCCGGCAGGAAGTCGAGGATGCCGACGTTGGAGGCGTGGCGGCGGTGTGCTTTGGAGAATCCGCCGACCGCCACCCGGTCGCCCAGGCGGGCGAGCGCGGCGGCCAGTTCGCGGTCGCCGCGTTCCTCGCCCGCCTCCAGCCGGACGTTGCCGAACAGGGCGATCTCCCCGTCGCGCAGCTCCGCCGCCCAGATCTGGGCCTGCCGCGAGGAGCATTCCGGCAGATAGCGAACTTCTCGGCCCAGGCGCCGGCCGAGGTACCCGGCCAGATGGTCCAGGTGCCGGGCCGTGCCGTCCTTCGCGCTGCCCTGGTGGCTGAGGAGCGCGACCCGGGCGCCCGCCGCGGCCAGGCCGCGCAGGTCGTCCAGCTCGGTGTCGATCCGGCCGGTGTCCGTCAGCGCGGGGCCGACGTTGAAGCCGGCGGAGTAGACCCAGCGCTCTCCGGGCACGACGGGATGATCGCGCAGCAGCCGCATGGTGCTCACAGCCCGTAGTGGTACAGGCCGGTCCGCTCGTCGAGGCCGAACATCACGTTCATGTTCTGGATCGCGGAACCTGCCGCTCCCTTGACCAGGTTGTCGGTCACCGCGATCACCTTGACGAAGCCGCGGACCGGGTCGTAGTCCACGCCTATGTGGCAGAAGTTGGAGCCGGTGACGGCGGTCAGACTCGGATAGACGCCGTACTCCTTGGCGTTGAGCCCGGCCTTCTTCGGCGCGCTGTTGACGCGGACGAAGAACTCGTCGGCGTAGTGGCGCTCGTAGAGGTCCAGCAGCGAGGCCCGGTCGGTCTGCCCGCGCTCCTGCGGACGGACGGCCAGGCTCGCCTGGATGTAGATGCCCCGGGCGAAGTTGCCGTGTGCCGTGGTCATGTCGACGCACAACTCCCGGCCGGCCAGCGGCGCGAGATGATTCTCCAGCTCCGGGGCGTGGCGGTGCCCTTCGAGGCTGTACGGGAGCATGGAGCCGAACACCTCGGCGTGCATGATCTCGGTGCGCGGCTTGTTCCCGGCCCCGGTGGTGCCGTTGACGGCGGCGAGGTGGACGGGGATGTCGAGGTCGGCGAGGCCGGAGCGCAGCAGCGGAGCCAGCCCGAGCACGGTGGTGATGGCGTAGCAGCCGGGGTTGGCCACCAGCCGGGCTCCGGCGACCTGTTCGCGATGGAGTTCGGTCACCCCGTAGACGGCCTCGGCGAGCAGGTGGGGGGCGGCGTGCGGCGCGCCGTAGACCTCGGCGTACCGCTGTGGGTCGCGGAAGCGGAAGTCGGCGCTGACGTCGACGACCTTCACCCCGCGGTCCAGGAAGAAGGCCGCTGAGCGCATCGCCTCGCCCGACGGGGTGCAGAAGAACACCACGTCGAGGCCGTCCGCGCGGCGCCGGAGCTCATCCACGTCGACGAAGCTCAGCCCGCAGCCGAGCAGATTGGGGTGGACCCGGTCGAACTCCTCCCCGCCCCGGGCCGTGGGCGTGATGGAGCCGACGCCGGGGTGGTTGAGCAGCAGCCGAGCGAGTTCGCCGCCGGCGTAGCCGGTGCCTCCCACAATGCCGATATGCAGGGTCATGCGTTACCTCGCGGAGTGAGGATGATCTTGCCGGTGGTGGTCCTGCCCTCGGCCATCAGGCTCATGGCCTCGGCGGTGTCGGCCAGCGCGAAGCGGTGCGTGACCATGGGGCGGGGGTCGATCTCCCCGGCGGCCAGCCAGGAGATCACGGTGCGGAAGTCCGCGGCCGTCGACAACGAGGAGCCGATGACCGTCACCTCCCGGCCGACGAGGGCGTTGGCCGCCATCGGCACCGGGCCGTCGAAGAAGCTGACCACGATCACGGTGCCGCCGGCCCGCACGGCGCCGACCGCCTCGTCGAGCGCGTCGGGGTGGCCGGCCGCGACCACGACGACGTCCGCCTCGGCGGACGGGTCGGCCGGGGCGAGGACGTCGGCGTACGCGTCCGCGCCAAGAGCCAGGGCGCGTTCGCCCTTCTCCTGGCCGACGTCGGTGCAGGTGATCCGGGTGAAGCCGAGCCGGCGTGCCGCGATCAGGCAGGCCAGGCCGATGTTGCCGGATCCGATGATGCGCATCGTGCGCCCCAGCGCCGGGCCGGCGAGCCGGATGGCGTGCAGGCCGATGGAGAGCGGTTCGACGAGCGCGCCGAGCTCCGGATCGAGCCCCGAGGGCAGGACGAAGGTCATGTTCGGCCGGAGCGTCACATACTCCGCGAAGGACCCCTCCCACCCCAGGTGGCACAGGTTCCGCTTGTCCCGGCAAAGGTTGGTGAGCCCCTGGGCGCACCGGTCGCAGCTCTCGCAATGCGCGTAGGCAGCCGCGCAGACCAGGTCGCCGACGGCGAAGTCGCCCGCCGCCCGCTCCACGACGCCGCACAGCTCGTGGCCGAGGACGACCGGCGCGGTCTTGTAGGGGTGCGCGCCCCGGTACGTGGCGAGGTCCGACCCGCACACGCCGGTGGCGAGCACCCGGACCAGGAGCTCCTCCCCGTCGGCGGCGGGCACGGGACCGCTCCGGTACTCGATCCGCCCGTACTCCGTGAGCACGGCGCTGTTCATCGGCATGAGGTGGCCACCTTCCCTCCGGCGAGCACCTCGTGCAGCGAGTCGATGAGGATCCGGCCGATGCGCTCCTGGGAGTCCGCCGACATCGCGCCGATGTGCGGCGTGATCACGACGTTGTCCAGCTCGGCCAGGCGGCCCGGGTTGCCCTCCTCGGCCACCACGTCGAGTGCGGCGCCCGCGATCTCGCCGTCGGTGAGCGCCCGGTACAGGGCCTCCTCGTCGACCACGGGCCCCCGCGAGATGTTGACCAGCAGCGCCGAACGCTTCATGGCCCGCAGAGCGCGGTCGTCGATCAGGTGGTGCGTACGGTCGGTGAGCGGGACGGCCAGGCACACCACGTCGGCGGTGGCCAACAGCTCGTCCAGGGAGGCCATTTCGACTCCCCGCCCACGCAGCTCCAACCGGCGCTCGGGCGTGTCCCGGTCGACGGTGGCGATCACCCGCATCCCCATGCCGTGCGCCAACTGGGCCAGGCGCGAGCCGATCTGGCCCAGGCCCACCAGGCCGAGGGTCTTCCCGCCGAGTTCGATGCCCGCGAGGGCGGCCTTGTTCCAGACTCCGGCCCGTACCTGACGGTCGGCCAGGACGATGTGGCGGGCGGCCGACAGCATGAGCCCCAGGGCCAGTTCGGCGACGGCCGGCGCGGAGACGCCGGGAACGTTGAACACGGCCACCCCGGCGGCCCCGGCGGCGTCGAGGTCGATGTTGTCGACCCCCGAGCCCGCCCGGGCCACGACCTTCAGCCGCGGCGCCGCCCGTATGACGTCCGCGTCGATGCGCACACCGCTGCGCACCACGATGACCTCGACGTCCTCGACCAGTTGCACCAGGCGGTCGGCCGGGGGCCGCAGCTCGACGTGGACGTCGTAGGTGCGGCGCAGTTCCGCCAGAGCGCTCTCGTGGATGGGATCCACCACCAGCACCCGGGTGCGTGCGACGGCGGGCGCAGGCAGCGGGGCACCGCCGGCTTCGGCGAGTTCCTGGACCGCGCGCCGGTCCAGCTTGCCGGACGGGGTCAGCGGCAGCGTGTCCACCCGCAGGAAGCGGTTGGGCACCAGGTAGGCGGGCACGGTGGCGCGGGCGTGGCGGCGCAGCGCGGCGACGCTGAAGGCGCCGTCGCCCGCCGGGACCACCAGCGTCACGAGCACGGCGGTGCCGTCGGCGTCGTACGTCACCGCGGCGGCCGCGTCGTGGACGGCCGTGTCGGCCCGCAGCGCCTCCTCCACCTCGGCGAGCTCCACCCGGTGGCCGCGGATCTTGACCTGCTGGTCGTTGCGTCCCAGGTACTCCAGGGCGCCGTCCGGCAGCCAACGGGCGAGGTCGCCGGTGCGGTACCAGCGCTTCCCGTCGAACGTGCGGAAGCGGTCGGCGGTGAGCTCGGGCCGGTGCAGATAGCCCGCCGCCACCCCGGTACCGGCCACCCACATCTCGCCGGCCTCGCCGGCGGGCGTCACTGCAAGGTCCCCGTCGCGGAGTTGGACCGACAGATGGGGAAGCGGTGTCCCGATGGGCGAGCGCACGGTGCCGGCGAGGTCCTCGGGGGTGAGCTTCCTGACCGTGGTGAAGACGGTGGTCTCGGTGACGCCGTATATGTTGACGAACTCCGGTGCCCGGTCCCCGGCGGCGTCCGTGTACGCCCTGACGACGTCCAGGTCGACGTTCTCGCCGCCGAAGACCACATAGCGCAGGGCGAGGTCGGGCGCGCCGGAGTCGGCGTACTCACGGGCCAGGAACCGGAAGACGGAGGGCACTTGGTTCAGCACCGTGACACCCTCGTCGGCCAGCAGCCGCAGGAAGTCCTCGGTCGCGCGGGCCGCCGCGGCGGGAATCACCACGGCGGTACCGCCGGTGGCCAGGGGCCCCCACAGCTCCCAGACGGAGAAGTCGAAGCTGAAGGAGTGGAAGAGCGACCAGCGGTCCTGCGGTCCGAAGTCGAACAGCGGCAGCGTGGCTTCGAGGAGCGCCAGCACGTTGGCGTGGGTCACGACACAGCCCTTGGGCTGCCCGGTGGACCCCGAGGTGTAGATCACGTACGCCGGGTCCTGCGGGTCCGGCGTGACGGCGGGCCTGGCGCCGGGCGTCACGCCGGGCGCGGGCGGGCGGGGGTCGATGACCTCGACGCCGTCCAGCCCGCAGGCGGCCGCCTGCTCCGGACCGCCGACCAGGATCTTCACCTGGGCGTCGGCGACCATGTAGTGCAGCCGCTCGCGGGGGTAGGTCGGGTCGAGCGGTACGTAGGCCGCTCCCGCCTTGAGGATGCCGAGGATCCAGCCGGGCACCCGGTGGGAGCGCTCCAGGAGCACGCCCACCAGGTCGCCACGGCCCACCCCGGCGTCGACGAGCAGCGCGGCGACGGCGTCCGACGCCTCGTCGAGCTCCGCATAGGTGATCTCCCGGCCGCTCTCGGAGAGGGCGGCGGCCTCGCCCCGCAGCCTGACCGACCTGGCGAACAGGTCGGTCAGGCTGCGGGCGCCGACCAGTGGGTCAGCGCTGGTCATAGGTACCTCCGACGGACATGACGTCACCCTGGTCGACCGGCTTGTAGAAGTCGGTGGGGTGCGCGTCGCCGCCGAAGTCGCCGAACATGCGCCGGAGTCGGGGCGACATGCGGTCCAGGATCTCCTGGGGCTGGCTGAAGTAGTCGTGCGGACGGTGCCACAGCTGGCCGTAGCGGAGGATGAACGTCTTCCGCTCACGGTGGGTGTTCGGTGCCACGGCGTGCCAGAGCGAGTACGGGAAGAGGAGTACGTCTCCCGGCGCGGCCTTGACGTCGATGGCGTCGTCCGGCAGCACGCCGCGGCGCAGCGGCTCGTCCAGCTCCTCCATGTAGCACAGCGCGTTGTTGCCCGTGGGCAGCTTGCGGTGGCTGCCGGGGATCAGCAGGAAGTTGCCGCTGTTGGACTCGGTGACGTCGGTGAAGAAGACCTGTGCCTTGACCTGGAGACCGGGGCTGCCCGGGGTCAGCTGGATCCGCTGCAGGTACTCGCCGCCGTCGGTGTGCCAGTACTCCAGTGCCTCCTCCTGGAGGGACCGGACGAAGATTTCGGTCCCCAGGATCTGAACGCTGCCGTTCAGCAGGGACATCAGCGGCCCGACCAGCTTGGGGTGGTCGAGGAAGTAGTCCATCTCCGTGGTGCGGCTGACCGCGTCGCGGACACGGACGGTGTGGCTGCGGTCGGTGAAGCTCGCATGGTTCTCGATCGTCGGGGCGCCCTTGGCGACCACGTCGTCGATGAGTTCGAGGCCCCGGGCCACCTCGTCCTGGTTGAAGACGCCCTTGAGGTGGATGTAGCCGTCACGCTCGTAGCTCTCGAACTGCTCCTCCGTCAGCGGCGTCCAGTCGCGCTCGCGCTGCGTCACCAACGTGGAGTCGCGCATGGTCGAAACGTGCATCATGATGGATCCTCTCTAAAGAATCAGGTAGCGCGCCGTCAGCGGCGCTGGGTGGCCCAGGTGCCCAGCAGGGCGTCGACGCCGTCCCACAGGGCCTCGACATCTCCTCGCGCATACCAGTCGGTCTTGAAGTTGACGGTCGCCGTCACGCCGTCCTCGTCCTCGACCCAGAAGGTCGCGATCGAGGCGTCGTGCCAACCGACGGCGATCGGCAGCGGCCGGGTCCGCACCCCGGGCATTCCGACGGTGCCCACCGTCTTGCGCATGCCGAGAGGGCGGGCGTTGAAGGTGACGTACGGGACGCGGGACTGCCGTCCCACGGCGTCCGGGTCCATCCGGTCGATCAGTGCGGGCCAGGGCACATGGCCGTCGTCCAGGGTGCCGAACATCCGCTGGCGGAAGTGCCGCAGATAGTCCTCCGTGTCGGGCCGGCTCCCAGGCTCGCTGGTCAGGACGGCCTTGCTCGCCAGCCAGCCCGTGGTCTGGTACAGCTCGGGCAGCTCCCGGTTGGCGGTCGAGAGCGTGGTGGCCACCGACTCGCTGCCGGAAAGGGTGAACAGCGAGCGGTGCAGCGCGGCGTGCATGAGGTTCAGGGCGGTCATCCGCAGCGGCCTGGCCACCGTGCTCAGGCTCTGGCAGACGTCGAGCGGCAGCCGGCGGCTGAAACCGTCCTTCTCCTCATAGCGGACGGGCGAGTGCCCGCTGAAACCGGAGATCGGCATCGCCGGGATCGCCCCGACTCCGCTCAGCCCCGCTGCCAGCCGTTCCAGGGCCTGCCTCCCCTCGGGGGAGTCCATTGTCCGGTTCTGCCGCCGGACGAAGTCGGGGAAGGTCATCTGCACGGGCGGCAGTTCGAGCCCCGAGCCGTCGCGCTCGGCGGCGTAGAGCGCCGACAAGTCGCGCATCAGGACGTTGAGCGACCACCCGTCGCTGACCAGGTGTTCGGCGGCGAAGGCGAAGTACGTCTCCTCGTCAGGGCGGCCCATCACCAGCAGCCGGGCCATCGGACCCCGCTCCAGGTCGAAGGGGACCGCGCAGGCCGACCGCAGAGCCGCCACGTCGGCGTCCTCGGTCCCGGCGGTGGCCAGCTGCTGGAGGTCCACCGGATCGGCCAGCCCGATGTGCCACATCATGGCGTTCAGGTCGAAGCCGCTCAGCAGCACCGGGTGGCGCCGCTGCAGGGCGTGCCAGGCCCGGTTCATGGCGGCCAGGTCCAGAGGCCCGGTGAACGCCATGGGGAGGACGGCGTGGTGGGGGTTGAAGACCCCGCCCTCGGCGTCCTCCAGGGTCTGGCCCAGGCGGTGCCGCTGGTTCCAGGAGACCGGCATCGACTCACGCATGATTGAGCTCCCCCACCGGTCGCACGAGGGAGGCGCCGTCATGGGCCCGTACGCCGCCGTCGGCCCGCAGCGGGCGCAGCAGCAGCTGCTTCGGGTCGCACATCACCTCGACGAGCTCGGGGCCCTGGTGCGCCAACAGCCCGACGAGGTCGGCATCGAGCGTGGCGGCGCGCTCCAGCTTGCGGTACGGCAGGCCGAACGCCTTCGCCACATCGCGGAAGTTCAGCGCCTCCGGCTCCTCCAGGGCGGGGCCCTCGCACAGGGCTTCCTGCGATTCCCGGATCGAGGCGTAGCCTCCGTTGTTCAGTACGAACACCTTTACGTCCAGGCTGTACTGACTGATGGTCGCCAGCTCCTGGATGTTGAGCTCGATTGCTCCGTCGCCCACGAGCACCAGTACCTGGCAGTCGGGCCTGCTGAACGCCGCACCTACCGCCATGGGTACCGCGGCGCCCATGTTGAGGAACGCCGCAGAGGTGATCTCCCGCTGAGAGGCGGAGAACTCCAGGGTCTGGCCGGTCACGTAGTAGGCGCTTCCGGTGTCGACCACGAAGACATGGCCGGGGCCGGTGTGCGCGTCCAGCCGCTCGACGAAGCGGTACGAGTTGAGGGGTTCCCGCAGCTCGCCGCCGGCGATCGTGGGGTGCGCCTCCTTCAGCTCGGCGCAGGTGGCCAGCCAGCGTTCGCTCGCGGCCGGCTCGGTCGACTCCGCCGACTCGATGAGCAGCGCGTCGAGCAGGTCGCGTACGTCCATGCACACCGGGAAGTCGATGCGCACACCCTTCTTCTTCAACTGGGACGGGTCGATGTCCACCGCGACGACCGTCGCGTCGGGGTTGAAGCTGTCGGCGTCCTCGCCGACGAACGCGGTCGACAGGCTGGACCCCAGGGTGAGGACCAGATCCGCCTGAGCCATGATCAGGTTCGGGTAGAGCCGCCCTCGGATGCCGCCCTGGCCGAACCACAGCGGCGAGTCGTACGGCAGCAGATCATTGCCCAGCCGGGAGGCGACCACCGGCAGCCGCAGCCGCTCGATCAGCGTCCCGAACTGCTCCTCGGCCGCGCCCTGCCGGATCCCCTGGCCCGCGATGACCAGCGGCCGTTCGGCGGAGCGCAGCATGGCCATGATCTGTCGGGCGGCCTGCCGCGCACCCGCACCCCTCGGCTCGCCTGCGGCGGACGGTGCCTCGTGCAGGGCCGCCGGGTCGATCTCGGCCGCTTGCACGTCGAGCGGGATGTCCAGCCAGACCGGGCCCGGCCGGCCCGAGAGCGCTTCGCGGACCGCCCGGTCCAGGTGGGCCCGGATGTCGGAGGGTTGTTCGACCACTGCGGCGTATTTGGTCATGCTGCGGGCGCTGTTGACGACGGCGAATCCCTGGACGCCGAAGGATCGGGCGTCGTCGTCGATGTGGCGGGTTTCGACCTGGCCGGAGATGACCAGGACGGGTACGCCGTCGGCGTAGGCGTCCACGAGTCCGGCGAGTGCGTTGACCGCGCCGGGGCCGCTGGTGACCAGGGCGACGGCGAGGTTGCCGGTGAGTTTGGCCGCGCCGGTGGCCATCAGGGCGGCTGCGGTCTCGTGCCGGGCGCAGACGCAGAGCAGGTCGGGCTGCTGGGCGAAGGCGTGGTCGAGATGGATTGAGCCGGTGCCGGAGAGGCTGTAGCAGGTGCGGACACCCAGTGAATGCAGGTAGGAGGCCACGTAGTCGGCCACGCGCATGGTCATCGCAACCACTGCCGTACTCGATGCGCCAGTGCCTGTGCCGTCAGTCCGAAGTGTTCGTAGAGGAATTCGGCGGGGCCGATGGGGGCGAAGACCTGCGGTATGCCGATCTGCAGGACGGGTACGGGGGTCGTGCGTACGACGACTTCGGCGACCGCGCCGCCGAGACCGCCGTTGACGACGTGGTCCTCGGCGACCACGAGCCGGCCTGTCTCGCGGGCCGCCGTGGCGATGGCCTCGGCGTCGATCGGCTCGATGGAACCCAGGTGCAGGACGCGGGCGTTGACGCCGTCCTCGGAGAGGAGGTGGGCGGCCTCGACGAGTCGGGTGGTGAGCAGGCCGCTGCCGATCAGGGTGACGTCGGTGCCGTCGCGCAGCTGGGCCGATCCGCCGTAGCTGAAGGTGTGGTCGGGTGGGAACAGTTCGGGGGTGTGGAGTTTGCTGACGATCCGGATGTAGACCGGGCCGTCGTGGGTGAGGGCTTCGTGGAGTGCGGCGACGGTGTCGCGCGGGGTTGCCGGTGCGAGGACCTTCATGCGGGGGATGGCGCGCATCCAGGCGAGGTCCTCGACCGCATGGTGGGTGCCGCCGAGTGCGCCGTAGGCGAGTCCGCTGACGAAGCCGCAGAAGATGACGTTGGAGTTGGTGTAGGCGGCGTTCTTGATCTGTTCGAGGGCTCGTGAGGCCATGAAGCAGGAGGCGGAGTAGACGAAGGGGCGTAGGCCGCTGTTGGCCAGGCCGATCGAGACGCCGACCAGGTTCTGTTCGGCGATGCCGACGTCGATGAAGCGGTTGGGGAATTCGGCCTGGAAGCCGAGCGCGGAGTGGGTCTCGGCGGAGTCGTTGTTGACGATGCAGATCCGCTCGTCCTTGTGCGCCAGCTCAAGCAGGGCGGCGGAGAACGCGGTGGCGCAGTCAGTCATTGGGGGCCTCCTCAAGCTCCTGGAGCGCTTGCTGCAGAAGTTCCGGCGTGATCTGGCGGCTGTGCCATTCGAGGTTGCGTTCCATGAAGGACACGCCCTTGCCCTTGGTGGTGGAGGCGATGACGCAGGTCGGTTTGCCGGCGGTGAGCGGCGCGGAGCGGAACACGTCGAGCAGGGCATGGATGTCATGTCCGTCGACGGTGCGTACCTCCCAGCCGAAGGAGCGCCATTTGTCGTCGAGTGGTTCCAGGGCGTTGATGTCCTCGGTGCTGGCGCCTTTCTGGGCGAGGTTGCGGTCGACGACCGCAACGAGGGTGTCGAGGTTGCGGGAGGCTGCGAGCATGGCGGCTTCCCAGTTGCTGCCTTCTTGGAGTTCGCCGTCGCCGGTCAGGACGAAGGTTCGTCGGGTGGAGCCCTGGATGCGGGCACCGAGTGCGGAGCCGACGCCGAGGGAGAGGCCGTGGCCGAGTGAGCCGGTGTTGAACTCGATGCCGGGTACTCGGGTGGAAACCACGGTGCTCAGGCGCGAGTTCCGGCCGCCGAAGGTCGCCAGTTCTTCTTGCGGGAGCAGGCCCTTCAACGCCAGCACGCTGTACATGGCGGCGGAGGCGTGTGCCTTGCTGAGGATGAACCGGTCCCGGTCCGCGTCGTCGGGTCCGCCGCGAAGCACGCCGAAGTAGAGGGCGCACAGGATATCCATGGCGGACAGATCCGCACCGATATGGCCGATGCCGGCCTGGCTGACGGTGGTCAGCGCGAGCGCTCGGGCCCGCGCCGCCTGAGAGCGCACCAGCGCCACGTCTTGCAACAACACTATGTCCCTTTCTGGTCAATGTTTGACGGAACGTCAGGCAGTGGGGGAAATACGGCTGTCAGACGCCGAGCTGCTGCCACTCGTCGAGCTGCTGGAGGTCGAAGACGTCCTTGACCCCGGAGATGTTGTCCTCCAGGTGAGCGGTGTGGCCGGTCTCGTAGATCGACTGGAAGGTGGAGCGCAGCGAGGTGATCGTGGCGCGCAGCCCCTGGTTCGCGTAGATGACGGCCGAGACACCCGCGGCCCGGGCGTCGTCCGCGTGCCAGTCGGGGTAGGTGGTGGGCACCACGACGACGGGCAGCCGGTCGTCCCAGAGGCCGAGGAATTCGAGGACCTGGTCCTTGGTCTTCTGCTTCGAGTGGACGAGCACCGCGTCCGCGCCGGCGTCGGCGTAGGCGGTACACCGCTTGATGGCCTCGTCGACACCGAGTCCGCTGATCATCGCCTCCGTGCGGGCTATGACGAAGAAGTCGTCGGTCCGTTGGGCCTTCTTCGCCGTCTCGATCTTGTGGGCGAAGGCGCTCACATCCAGCAGAGTGTGATCCGCGGTGGCGAAGCTGTTCATCTTCGGGAAGATCTTGTCTTCGATGCTCACAGCGGTGATGCCGGCGCTCTCGTACTCGGCCACCATGTAGGCGACGTTCATGCTGTTGCCGAAGCCGGTGTCGCAGTCGGCGACGACCGGCACGGAGAGCGCCTTCTGGATGTTGGCGGCCGCCTCCAGATAGTCCGTCATGCTCAGGAGGCTGGCGTCGGGGAGGCATCGCGCCGCGGAGATCTCGAAGCTCGACGCCCACACGGCCTGGAAGCCGCTCTGCTCGGCGATGCGGCCGCCCAGGGAGGAGTGCGCACCGGCGATCTTGGTGAGGGGGTTGTCGGCCAGTACCTGCCGGAACGAGGGGTAGCTGTTGCGGATCATAAAGTCTCCTCTGGTGCGGCGACATCAATGGATGCCGCCGGGTCCGATGGGGTGTTTCGAGTGAAGGCCCACCCGGCGGCAAGGCCGGTGCCGAGGAACAGCGCGGCCAGGATCAGCCAGCCGGTGGCGCCGAGACTCATCGTGAGCACGGTGATGAGAGCGGGGCCCAGAAACTGCTGGAGGCCTCGCGAGAGAGCGAATACGCCTTGGTACTCGCCCATGCGGTCGGGGGGCGGCAGAGCGAAGGCCAGTCCCCAGCTGCCCGATGCCTGGGCCAGCTCGCCCAGGGTGAGCGCGATCAGCGAGGGCACCAGGAACACCGTGGCCCAGACCGCTCCTTTGCCCCCGGACAGCGCGAACAGCACGCAGGCGACCGCCAGCAGCACTCCTGCCCGTACGAGCAGGCGACCGGAGCCGTGCACGGTTTCCGAGCCCCTGCTCGCGACGCGCTGGAAGAGCACCACCATGATCGCGTTCAGTGCGATCAGAACGGCCGCCAGGGCTCCGGGGGCGCCGGTCCGGTGGACGATCCACAACGGCATGCCCACCGTCAGGACCGGCAGATAGAACTCCAGCAGACCGCTGAGCCCGGTCGCGAGCAGAAAGCGCCGATCCCTGATCGCGGCCCAGGACCGTTTGGCGGGCGCCGTCGCAACGGGCTTCGTCCTGGCTGGCGGCCGGAGCCGGAAGGCGATGACGGCGCAGCTCAGCTGCAGTACCGCGTTCGCCGTGGTGATCGCGATGAAGGCGGATCGGCTGCCGTCGGCCAGCGCCAGACCTGCCAGGGCCGCCCCGCCGGTGAAGCCGAGATTGAAGAGGCTGCGCATCTGGGCGCGCACCCCCGATGCCTTGGCCTTGCCGAACAGGGCATGGATCAGAGCGCCGCGCAGCGGGCCGCCGGCCCCTGTTTCACAGACTCCGATCAGGGCCGCGACCACGGTGAACTCGGCCACGTTGTCGATGAACGGGTAGGCGAAGAACAGGGGGCCGAGCAATGCGTAGCTGATGGCCAGCGGAACGCCTGCCCCGAACCGATCGGCGATCCGGCCGACCGGCATCGAGCAGAGGAAACCGCAGATGCCCGCGATCGACATGGCGAACGCCAGTTGGTCGGCGGAGAATCCCGCGGTCCGGGTGAAGAAGATCACGCTGGAGGTGAGGAAGAGACCTGTGCCGAGCGACTGAGCGAACGTCAGGGCGGCCATCGGGCGGGCCGCGCCGGGCTCGGGGACCAGGTCGCGCAGCAGGTCGAGGGGTAAGGCGAGTTTGGTGGGCAGGGGGTTTCTGGGCATGGGGGATCCCCGTTCGCAGCGGGAGGGTTTCGGATCAGCTGCCCGCGAGGAGTTCCCTGGCGGACGGTGGCTCCGGGACGGACCGACGGACGGTGGGGGCCGGCTCCGGGCAACGCCCTTACCTTGCCGCGCCGTTGACGCGGCGGAGTGTGCAACGCTCGGTGGGGCCCGGTGTGCTGAGCCGGAAGCAGATCCGCTCCGGCGGGCATTCGGCTCCAGCGTGATCTCATCCGCCGGTGTGATGAGGTCCAAGTCGGCCGCCCGGAGGGCGAGTTCCGCCTGGTGGCCGCCCGGCCGACCGTTGACCCCGATGACGCGCGGGAACGTGCCGGTCACGGCATGGTGGACACCTTGCAGCGGCAGCGGCGCTCACCACCGACACACAGTTCGCGTTGTGGTGCGAGTCCACCCCTGCGCGGCAACTCCTCGGTTCAGACGTTTTCGAAGAGCTCCGGCTTTTCCACCGCTTCCGCGAGCTGTCTGATGGTGCTCCGACGAAGAACTCCGGAACGCGGCATGGGAAGGCCCGCATCGATCGCGCGGGTCGCGATCGTCAGCGCCATGAGCGAATCACCACCGAGATCGAAGAAATCGGCGTCAATATCGGTGACAGGCTCGCCGAGAGCTTCTTCCCAGAGGCGGGAAAGCGTTTGGACAATACTCTCGTTCAACATGTCGATCCTCTCGAATCCGCCGCCGGGGCAAGAGCGTACCCAGGGCGGTGGTATACGTGCTTTCGGCTTGGGCTGCCGGCGGAATTTGTCACGCGGGCAGCACAGAATGCCCCACAAAGCCTTTTTGACTTCCCCCTTGACATCCCCCGCGAGCCGTTGCAGCCAGCCGTTCACTAATCTCCACTCGCATGGTTGACTGGTCACGTCAACCGAAATTACTGCGAGGTAATACGACTGCCATGATCCAATCACATGACAGTCGCCGAAGCAATCTGACCCGGACCATGGAGTTGGCGAACCGACGGTCTGTCAGGGCGCCCTTTCTCTGCGCGCCACTCCTCCCATCAGCCCGCTCCTCGCTCCACGAGGGCGACGACCTCGGCGGCCGCCGCTCGTACGGACGCCTCCTCGTGCGTGGTGAAGCCGCCGGAGCGCACCCGCTCCTCGAATTCGTCGACGTCCTTCCATCGGTAGGGCGAACCGTCGCCGGGGATTCACAGGTCCAATTCCTGGTCCAGGGTGCCGAACCCGTCCGATGTACGGCGCATCGGCTCCTGGGAGTTGACGTACCAGCCCTGGAATCGGGAGCCCTCCCAACGCGCCCGCGCCGAGTAGCCCTCCCGGGCCGCTTGTGGCTGCAGCACGCCGTCGGACTGCCGGACGTGCTCGAACGCGCCCCAGGGGTGTGGGCCCCGGCGGAACTCGTGGGTCCCGAACGTGAGCGGCGTGTTCTTGGCCAGATGCACGGCCAGCGTGTGCCCGTCGTCGGCGGCCACCCGCACCGGACAGCGAATCCGTTCCCGGTCGTCCAGGATTTCGCGCCGGACAATCACTGCAACGGTGGTGGCCCTGCGGTCGTCTGCCGCGAGCGGTAGCGCTCGCTTCGAGCGGCCGGCCCGGCAAGGTTCATGGACCGGTTCGCCGAGGGCGGCTCGATCCGGTTTCGCATCGCATCGGTGATCACTAGTTGGAAGGACCTGGAACAGGGGCCTTGTGGGCGACGCCCCCCCTAGAAGCCGATATCACTGGTTTGGTGGGGCTGTCCTTCAGGACGCCAAAGAGGAACCTGGACCAAGCCTGGTTCAACGAGCTCGAACCCCGTGAAGAACTCCTCGATGTTGCTGTGTGAGCGCAGGTCCATGGTCGCGCTTGCGTTGTTGTATACGGCCTGCGCTTCGCTGCGTTCGGCGAAGTCATCGGTTGCGTGGGAGAGCACGAGAAAGCTGTCGGCAGGCAATGCGTCATGCAGTTCAGCGAGGATCCCGCGAGGTTCCTCTTCATCTGTTACGAAGTGGAGGACCGCTACGATCAGTAGGGCCACCGGCTGCTCAAAGTCAATAATCGCGCGGACCTCGGGGTGGTCAAGTGTCGAGCGGGGTTTCCGCAGGTCGGCCAACACCACTTCTGTTTACCCGGAACGGCCGAGGACTGCATCCGCGTGTGCTTTAACGATCGGATCATTGTCGACGTAAGCCACCCGGCTGCCGGAGGACACCTGATCGGCTATCTCGTGCACGTTCGGCGATGTGGGAAGCCCCGTGCCTATGTCGAGGATCTGATGCACTCCACTGCCCACCACGTACCGGACGGCACGGTGCATGAAGTCCCGGTTGGCCCGCACGCCAGGCCGCACTTCAGGAGCTGCAGCAATGAGAGCGTCTCCTGCCTCTTGGTCCACCAGGTAATTGTCCTTGCCGCCCAGCAGGTAGTCGTATACGCGGGCCGGGTGTGGTCTGCTGGTGTCGATTTCGTTGGCTTGGATGCCATGCTGCGGCACGTGACGTTCCTCTCAAGGCCTGCGGCTCACTCGCCGGCCACTGGCAGACTGCAGCTTCCCACATCAACTCTCCTGTTGCCCAAAGGAGTTCAAGCGTACTCTGAGTCGAAGGCCTGTCCGGGCCTCGAAGAAGTCGTCATCGGCTATGTCCTGGCCGTCCCGAAGTCCCAGCACGTGCCGCGCTTCGGCCGCATCGGCCATCTCTTCACGCAGGCACCGGACGAGGCATGGGAAAAGCGCTCATGCGGCGACGGCGCCAAGGGCCCACGCGTCTACCACTGGGCAGTCGTCCAACTCCCCGCGATCGAGGACTTCGATGGCGAGACGCCCGCACACCAACGCTGGGCATTGGCCCGTCGCAGCGTCGCCAGGCCCGATGGGACTGAGCTGCCCCGAGTTTCGTGGCGGCCAGTTTGCGTGGTTTCAGGCGGCGTTCATTGCTGCCTGGGATCGGTAGTGCTGGGTCTCGAATTCCTCGGGCGGGAGATAGTCGAGTGCAGGCGCTCGGTGTTGTACCAGCCGACCCATTGAACGACGGCACGTTCGACCTGGTTAGCGTCCCGCCAGGGCCCTTGATGCTCGATCAACTCTGCCTTGAAGGAACCGTTGAGGGCCTCGGTCGTCGCGTTGTCGTAGCTGTCCGCTACGGACCCGACGGAGGCAGTCGCGCCAGCCTCAATGAGCCGCTCACCGTACCGAATTGATACGTATTGACCAGATTCAACCAGCGGATGCAACACCGGCTTATGTGATCGATAGCAGATGGTCGTTGAGGGCTTCGGCGGGTGTCTTCCAACCGAGGCTTTTGCGGGGGCGACTGTTGAGCGTGGCAGCGACCGCCTCGATGTCCTCCGCTGCCCATCGGGAAAGGTCAGTGCCCTTCGAGAAGTATTGGCGCAACAAGCCGTTCGTGTTCTCGTTGGTGCCGCGCTGCCAGGGGCTGTGCGGATCGGCGAAGTAGACCGGGACGCCGGTCTCGATCGTGAACTGAGCGTGTGCCGAAAGCTCCTTGCCGCGGTCCCAGGTCAGCGACCGCCATAGTTGCCCGGGCAGGGTGCCGATTGTCGCCGCAAGCGCATAACAGGGCCTGGTAGATGGCCTCGTGGCTGATCCGCATGGACTCATCATCCGGGAAGTCGACCTTCAGCCGGCTCGCGATCTGCTCTGGGCTCCACGTCATGACCCACTGGCGGTCGCCGCGGTGCGGCTTGTTCCTTCCCTTGCACCGCGTGCCCTCCGGTCCCAGTGCCGTCCCGTCCGGGCGGCTGACCTGGCCCGAGAGCCTTTCCTGCACGTAGTCCCGCAGCCGGTCGTTCGCGGCCGGCTTCGCTGTCTTCGGACGCTGAGCCACAAGGTCGGCCTTCCACTGCGCGACCGACGCCCGGTAGTCCAACCGGCCGCCCCGGGTCGCGGCGTTGCGCCGTAGCTCCCGGGACACCGTCGAGGGATCCCGGCCGAGACGTCGCGCGGTCTCCCGGACTCCGATGCCCTGCGCCTTCAGGATCGCGATCTCTTCACGCTCGTGAAAGGACAGGTACCGGCCGGACTGCGGGGCAAGATCCATCGGTGGCATGCCGCCACCGTGCCGGAACCACCTGCAACCCGCTGCCTGGGATACGCCGACCGCAGCTGCCGCCTCCTCGGCGAGCAGCCCCTTCGCGATCTCCCGCCAGAACTGACGTTCCACTTCCAGCCGAAGCGCCGGCGCACCCGGGGACTTCATCGGTGACCGCCCGGTCAACGCCGCCATCCACCCTGCTGGCCTGCCCATCAACACCTCCGAGGACGAGGTGTTGCAACGACCGATTGAATCCGCCAGTTCGAAGGCCGTGAGGGTGAGTCTGCTGCCCGATGCTGTTCCGGCCGAGGCGTTCGCGAACGCCTCACGCTTTCGGGACGACCTTTTCGACTGTCTGACCACGCGCGGGGACGAACTGTTCGAGCTGGTGGACGCGTTGCTATGTGCGGACGGGCCGGTGACCACGCCGGTGGACCTCACGCTGACGGCCGAGCACCGGCGCGGGCACGGTGCGATGTATAAAGCATCACCGAACGCGACCAGCTCAGACGCTGAGCACGGCTTCAGAAGGGAACGACCAGCCCGGCTTCTCGCAATCCAAGCAATGCCCTGCCCATGCACTCGGCGGCCGAGGCCCCATCGGCCCTCATCCCACCCTCCAAGGGCCCACCAGAGGCTGCGAAGGTCCATGCCGGCTGACCGTCACGCATGCGTTCCGCGTCGACCCGGATCATGGCACCGACACCC
Organism: Streptomyces sp. NPDC042002; assembly: GCF_055588305.1. Classification (NCBI taxonomy): domain Bacteria; kingdom Bacillati; phylum Actinomycetota; class Actinomycetes; order Kitasatosporales; family Streptomycetaceae; genus Streptomyces; species Streptomyces sp. NPDC042002. Next base: position 477,517 of record NZ_JBVJCT010000002.1, read on the forward strand.
TGCTCGCCGAGCCACTCCAGGATGGGCAGCGTCGCGTCCTCGATACCGCTGTCCAGATCCACCCTGGGCCGCCGCCCCGTTTCCTTGGCCATGGCCACAACCCTACTCAGGGGCTGGATTGGGCTTTCGCACGCTTCCAGACGGCTCAGACCATAAAGAACAAGCTAAGAGCGTCCGCCGGTAGGTCATCGGATACGGGGTTTCGTGGGCGGGTGTCCCGGCGGTAGGTCTCGGCGTGTCGCTCGCGCTCGGGCCTGTAACCGTCGGTGGAGCCACGCTTGGGGGCCTCACTCTTCGGCGATCCATTGGGAGAGGGAGAGCAGGGTGGTTTCGACGCTGTTCGTCATGTAGTCGCGGAGTGTGTCGAGGTCGCCGCGGGTGGTGCCCAGTACCGGGTCGAGGCGCAGGAGTTGCCAGGACTGCTCGACGACGGTTCCGCGTCCCTGGGGGTGGAAGGTCCAGCTCCACTGCACGATGCCGTCTTCGGTGCCGCCGACCACGAAGGTGAAGGCGTTGCCGGGGTCGGCTCGTACGATCTGGGAGCGGGTGGTCCATTCTCTGCCGTCCTTCTGATTGCGGCCGCTGAACCAGGCGCCGGCCCGGGGCCCGGCGTCCTGGTCGAACGTGACGTCGGTCGCGTTGGGGCTCCAGCGGCCGATCGCGGACACGTCACTGACCAGGTCATAGACCCGGGCGGGTGCGGCATCGACCCATACGCGTCGGGTGAAGGCGAAGGCTGATGCGTTCAGAGTTTCGAAGAGGTCGTGTTCGCTGGTGGTGGTGCTCAAGGCGTCCTCCGGGGTGTGTGCGGGGTGGTGCCGGGTCGGCGACGCCCACGTCATCACCAGTCCTGTCGGGGAGCCAGACCCGCTGGTGCCTATCCACAGTTGGGGCAGGCTGTGCGTTTCGGGTCGGCCCATACTCGGATCCATGACCGGAAAATCGCAGCTCGGGGACTTTCTGCAGGCGCGGCGCTCTCAGCTGCGTCCCGAGGATGTCGGGGTGCCCACCTACGGGGAGCGGCGGCGTGTGCCGGGTCTTCGGCGCGAGGAGTTGGCGCTGCTGGCGGGTGTGAGTGCCTCTTACTACACCCGGCTTGAGCAGGGGCAGTCGCTGAGCGCGTCGCCTGAGGTGCTGGACGCGATCGCCGGGGCTCTGCGGCTGGACGAGTCCGAGCGGCGGTACCTGCACGACCTGACCCAGGTGGACAGGCCTCGTACTCGGGGCCGGCGGCCTGCGCCGGAGCGTGTGACGGAGGCGACGGCTCAGTTGCTGGACGTGCTGGCGGACGTTCCCGCGATCGTGCTCGGCCGGCGCAGCGACGTGCTGGCGTGGAATCGCCTGGGTCACGCGCTGTTCGCCGGGCACCTGGACCCTGGCGCCCCGGACCTGTCGGCGCAGCGTCCCAACATGGCCAGACTGGTGTTCCTCGACGGTCATACCCGCGACCTGTACGCGGACTGGCCGGGCAAGGCCAGGGCGGTGGTGGGGAATCTGCGTCTGGTGGCGGCCCAGCATCCGCAGGACACGGCGTTGCACGCGCTGCTGGGTGAACTGAGCGCGAAGAGCGGTGAGTTCGCCTCGATGTGGGCCGACCATCGGGTCAAGGCGTGTGCCGTCGCCGCCTATGAGATGCGGCACCCCCTGGTCGGCCCGCTGACCGTCGTTCAGCAGACCCTCAGCCATGGGCCGGGCCCCAACATGGTGGTCGCCACCACGGAGGCGGGCTCGCCCTCACGGGCCGCGCTGGCCCTGCTCGCCCAGGTCATCACCCAGGACACCGTCCCGGCCGACCCGGCGCAGCCGGTGCCACGGGCCGACGCCGGCTGACCTCACGCAACGCCACCGGGCGCTCGGCCGGCACGTGCGAGCACCCGTTCCACCCGGGCACGGCTGACGACCAGCCGCCGGCATCAGCCCTCGGGGCCGCAGGGCCCCGAGCGGAATCCACCTGTCTCCACCCGTGCGTCGGCGTGTTGCTGTCGCATGCCCGAAAGCCAGTGAAGGAACCATGTTCAAGAAGATCTCCGCGCCCGCCGTGTCGGCGGCCGTCCTTGTCGCGGCCGCTGCCGCAGCGCTCAGCCCGGCTACGGCGTCGGCCGTCTCCGCCCCGCTGAGCAGCGCACGCATCGCCATGCACTTCGACCTGGCCAAGGGCCAGACGCCGGAGAACGTCGCCCTGGCACCGGGCGGCGCCGCGTACGTCACCTTCGCCGAGGGCCGCCAGATCGCCGAGGTCTCCCCCAAGGGCGCCATCCGGATCCTGGCCACCCTGCCCAAGCCCGCCGACGGGGGTGTCCACACCCCGGTGCTGGGCTTCCCGCTGACCGTCGGCATCGTCCGTGCCCACGACGGAACCCTGTACTTCCTCTACGCCACCGGCACCCCCGACCTCACCGGCGTGTGGCGCCTGCGCCCCGGCGGCGAACCCCAGCGGATCGCCGCGCTGCCCGCGAGCGGCCTGCCCAACGGCCTGGCGCTGGACGCACGTACCCGCACCCTCTACGTCACCGATTCCGTGCTGGGCACCATCTGGAGTCTGCCCACCACCGGCGGCACCCCCACTGCCTGGTCCACTGCCCCCGAGCTGGCCTCCACCGGCTTCCTCGGCGCCAACGGCCTGAAGGTCCATCACGGTGCTGTCTGGGCCACCAACCTCGACAAGGGCACCATCCTGCGCATCCCCATCCTCCGAGACGGGCGCGCCGGTTCGGTCCGGACCGAGGCCACCGGCCTGCCGGGGATCGACGACTTCGCCTTCACCGGCCGCGGCGACCGGCTGCTGGCCGCGCTCAACGGCCCCGGTGAGGTCGCGCTCGTCCAGCCCGACGGCAGCCACTCCATCGTGCTGACGCCGGCCGACGGCCTGCAGAACCCCACGTCCATCGCCCTGCGCGGCGCCACCGTCTACGTGCTGAGCGCCGCCTACGTCACCGCCAAGGACCCCAACCTGCTCCTCGCCCACCTGAACGACTAGCCCCGCGCCGGCCGAAAGCGCACCCCCGGGGAAGCACACCGGCCCCTCGGGCCGCCCCGCTCTGTCAACTCCCGCTCAGCCCGTCACGGCCGCCCCGGTCTCCCGGAAAGCCCGCACGTCAGGAGAACGTCATGCAGAACACGCACGAGCTCAAACTCGGCGACATCACTGTCACCCGCATCGAGGAGATGCACGGTCCGATCATGCCCCCGGACCAGTTCTTCCCCGACCTGCCCGAGCACGCCTGGCAGGAACACCGCGAGATGCTGGTTCCCGATCATCTGGGTGCCGACGACGCGATAGTCAACATCGCGATGCAGACCTGGCTGCTGCGCAGCGAGGGCCGGACCATCCTGATCGACACCGGCGTCGGCAACGACAAGACCCGCCCAGCCGTCGCCGGATGGGACCACCTGCGGCTGGACTACCTCGGCAACCTCGTCCGCGTCGGCGTGCGGCCCGAGGACGTCGACCTGGTGGTCAACACCCATCTGCACGTCGACCACGTCGGCTGGAACACCCGCCTGATCGACGGTGCCTGGGTACCCACGTTCCCGAACGCCACCTACCTGATGCCCAAGGCCGACTTCGAGTTCTGGAACCCGGCGAACAACCCGGACATCGCCGGCGGCGTCAACGAGAACGTCTTCGAGGACAGCGTCGCCCCCGTGCACGCCGCGGGCCAGGTCCAGTTGTGGGAGGAAGGCCACACCATCGACGCCGGCCTGCGCCTGGAAGCAGCCCCCGGCCACACGCCCGGATCCAGCGTCGTCAAGCTGACCTCCGGAAGCGACCGGGCCCTGTTCGCCGGCGACCTGATGCACACCCCTCTGCAGGTCGCACACCCCGACCACAACAGCTGCTTCTGCCAGGACCCGGCCCAGGCCCGCACCACCCGCCGCAGGCTGCTCGGCTGGGCCGCCGACACGGGCGCCCTCGTTCTGCCCGCCCACTTCAGCGGCCACAGCGCCCTCGAAGTCGAGCACAAGGGCAGCGGATTCGCGATCAAGAAGTGGGCGCCGATCACCCGGTACTGACCCCGACTCCACCCCGCCGCCGCTCCGGCCACCCCGGAGCGGCGGCACCCACCTGAGCAACCAGCAGCCAGGAGAGCCGAGATGGCACCCGCCGATCCCGCCACCGTCACCACCACCTCAGGCCCGATCCGTGGTCGCCTCCACCGACACGGGTCCGTCTTCCTCAATGTGCCCTACGGCGCACCGCCCGTCGGACGCAGGCGTTTCGCCGCACCGAGCCCGCACGAACGGTGGACCGGGATCCGTGACGCGACGCAACCGGGACCGACTGCGCCCCAGCCCGCCCGGGACTCCTTCGGCACCCTCGACATGTCGCCCTACTTCGGCCCGGGCTGGCAGCGCGGCGACGACTACCTCACCGTGAACATCTGGGCCCCGCAGCCGGATGGACCGCCCCGGCCGGTCATGGTGTTCGTGCACGGCGGCGGGTTCGTCGCGGGCTCCATCCGTGCACCGCTCTACGACGGAACGGCTTTCGCCCGCGACGGCGTCGTCCTGATCACCGTCAACTACCGCCTGGGCATCCCCGGCTTCCTGCACCTGCCCGACGCCCCGGACAACCGCGGCATGCTCGACGTCCTGGCCGCCCTGCACTGGATCCGGGAGAACGCCGCACGCTTCGGCGGCGACCCCGGCAACCTCACGCTCTTCGGCCAGTCCGCCGGAGCCGTCATCGTCGGCGGCATCCTGGCCGACCCGGCATCTTCGGGCCTGGTCCGACGGGTGATCATCCAGAGCGGCAGTGGCACCGGCGCCTTCACTCCCGACCAGGCGGGCATCGTCACCGCGGCGGTCGGACGCGAGCTGGACCTCGACCCCACCGCCAAGACCCTGGCCGACGTCCCCGACGAGCGCCTCGTCACCGCCATGGCCGGCCTGACCGGCCTGGACCTGCGCACGTCCACCCACCACGACCCGCTCGGCGGAATCACGTCCTTCAGCCTGGTCAGCGAGCACCAGCCGGCCACCGCGGTCGCCGCCGGCCAGGGAGGCGAGGTCGACCTCCTGATCGGCGCCAACCTCGACGAGGGCAGTCTCTACCTGGCCCCACTGGGACTCCTGGCGAACACCACTGACGCCGATGTCCGGGACACCGCGGCACGGTTCCACCCCGAGCCCGACGAAGCCGTCCGTGCCTACCGGGCACAGCACCCGTCCGCCTCAGCCGCCGATCTGCGCACCACCATCCTCGGTGACGGGCTGTTCACAGCCGGCACCCGGAAGATGGCCGCCGCACACGCGAGCGCCGCGACCGGAGGGACGTACTGCTACGAATTCGTCTGGCGCTCCGACGCGAACGACGGGCGACTGGGCGCCAGCCATGTCATGGAGTTGCCGTTCGTCTTCGACCGCCTGTCCCTGCCATCGCTGCGCGGCCCACGAGGGCTCCTCGGCAACGCCGAACCGCCCGCCCCACTCGCCACGCGGATCCACCGATCGTGGATCCGGTTCGCCGAGACCGGCAATCCCGGCTGGCCCGTCCACGAACCGGCCGGAGGCCACGTCCAGCACATCGGCGTCGCCTGACCGCCAACCGCGGCCGAGCGCGCCGAGCGCCGCCGCGCATGGCGCGTCGACGGCAGGGAAGGCCCGGCTTGGCGTCGCGTTCCGGATCGGGCGGCTCCACGCGCGTTTTGGTCCGCTGTCCGGTGGTGGCGTCGCCGGCCGGCCGTTCGACGAGGCGGAGGCTCTCGGTGTACGGGGCCGGCGTAAGGCCTTGCGTCTGAACTGAAGCGTTCACGGGAACTTCCGGTGACTGCCAGTGTCAGTGAGGTTTTCTCAATGAAGATCACTTCCAGTGGTTGTTGAGGACCGGTGCAGCGCGGGCGATGTCACCGATCCGTGTGGGGCTGAGGCTGATGCGCTTCAACGTGCGCCAGCGTTCCTTGAGTTCGGCGGCGGTGCGTTCGCCGAGGGCTCGGACGTGTCTGATCAGGGCGTTCGTCGTGCGGGTGTCGATGTCCAGGGCCTTCTCGGAGCGGCCCTTGGGGCGGCGAACGGGGGCACGGATCCCGATCCCGGCGCCGATGTATCCCTTGTCGGCCGGGGTGGGCAGGCCATCGGCGCCGGCTTTGTACAGCGTCGGCAGCACGTGCAGCCGCGCGGCCGTGATGTCCGGCGTGGAGCCCGGCTCCACATCCGGGATCCACAAAGGCGTGCCGTCTGGAGCGGACAGGAACGGGATGTTGCCGCCGAAACTCTTGTGTTTCTGGATGGACCACAGGTCGTTGCCGTTCTCGCGGACACCGGCGACCCGGTCGCATGCGATCAATGCGCCGTCCAGTACCAGGTGTGTCATGCCCTCGGCGCGGCAACGGTCCAACACCGCATGCAGGTCGGGGTTTGGTCTGCGAGGACGTCGATGCCCTCGTGCAGGTAGAGGTAGAGGTAGAGGTAGAGGTAGAGGTAGAGGTAGAGGTAGCCGGTTGCCTGGGTTACCCCGGCGTCCCGGGCAAGACAGTGCACACAGCCTCGCTCACGGAACCAGCGCAGTACCAGCACCGCCTGACGGAACGGGCCCAGCGCCCGCGCCCCCTTCGGGGTTCCGATCCGTCGACGGTGCACGGCCAGCAACCGGGCCAGGTACTCCACGACGTGGCGCGGGACGTCGGGCGTGGCGATGTGGGTGACCAACGTGAAGCCTCTGGTGGCTGCGGCAATGATCTTGCGGTGAGAGCTGTCCTACCAGGGGCTTTACGTGCGTCTGCGGTCGGGTGTGGTCCGTCCGGCCCACCTTCGCCAAGCGGTGGTTCACACCGCTTCGCGCAGGTCATTTCGCTGAGAGAACGTCACTGGCCGGCCCGTCCTTCCCAGGGCTCGGCGGACCAGCCGGCTAACGTGCCACGCGGTAGCGGAGGTAGACGACTCCCGAGCGGAAGGTGCGGGTCTCGACGAGTTCGAGATCCACCCGGCGCTCGTGCCGGGGGAAGAACGGAATGCCACCGCCGACCAGCACCGGGTGGACCCTGGCCCGGTACTCGTCGACCAGACCCGACGCGGCCGCCTCGGCGGCGAGAGTCGCGCCGCCGATCGCGATGTTGCCGTCCCCCGGCTCGGCTCGCAACCGCTCGATCTCCTCCGCCAGGCCGCCGGAGACCCGGCGCGCATTGCCCTGTACCGCCGAGAGCGTGGTGGAGAACACCACCTTGGGGAGCGACTTCCAGATCGCGGCAAACTCGAGCGTTGAGAAGTCGAGCGATGGATTCTGGTCGGCGGTCTCCCAGTACAGCATCGTCTCGTACAGCCGTCGTCCCAGCAGGTGGACGCCGACCTCTCGGATCTCGTCGGTGGCGGAGCGAAAGACCTCCTCGTCGGGCGCCGTCCAGTCGAAGCCGCCGTCCGGCCCGACGATGTAGCCGTCCAGTGAGACGTTCATCGAATAGGTCACGCTGCGCATCAGAAGTCCTCCTCGGTGACGGGTTCGACAGTACGACCGCCGGACGCCGCAGGACTCATCGCGGCTCGCGAGATCCCCTGGGCCGAGTCACCTCACGAGATCCTCGCGGTGTCCGGCCTCGGGCGCACCCGGCTCGCCAAGTCCGTGCACGACGCGGGATGGTCCGCGTTCGTCACCATGCTGGAGTACAAGGCGGTCAAGCACGGCCGCACCTTCGCCAAGGTGGACCGGGCCTTCCCGTCCTCTCAAGCCTGCTCGGCCTGCGGATTCCGGGACGGCCCCAAGCCCCTGCACGTGCGGGAGTGGACATGTGGCCAGTGCCATACGGTCCACGACCGCGACCACAACACAGCACGTAACGTCCTGTTCGAAGGACGCCGCATCGGCGCCGCCGGACGGGTGGAGACGCCAAACGCCTGCGGAGCGCCGGTAAGACGGGCACACGTGCCCGCACAGCGCGTTGAAGCAGGAAGCCCCCGGACGGGTCAGACGACCCAGGCCGGAATCCCTGGACTTTAGGCCAGGGAGCACGTCAATCTGGTCCGCCCATGATGTGTCGACTGTGGCGCCAAACCTGAGTGTTGAGCCAGGACGGGCTACCCGTCCGCAAGGCGTGCCGTCAGGTCCATGGCCTCTTGGGTGAGTCTGATGTGCAGGCCGGCATTGTCCTGCGTGGCGATCGGGGTGAAGCTGCCCTCCTGCCACCAGAACGCCGAGGGGCTCAGCGCGCCCGGTGACTCCTCGAAGCCCACTGCAGCGAACCGGGCCATGGCATGGAGCGAAGGGGCCACGCCTCTGTCGCGGACGACGTGGAAGGCGAGTTGATGCCGGTGCGGCAGCGCGACCAGGATTCCGTCCGGGGCCGACGCGTCCTTGGTACAGCGGCGTACGACCTCGTCGAGGACGAGGGCGAGGCTCGCTTCGAAGATTTTGGAGCATAACCGCCCCAGGCCCGGCGACGTCTTCAGACGTTCACGCCTGGGCCGTCCTGGCGCGGGGCACACCGGACTCGTCCGTTGTCACCGAGTTCCGCAGGCTGCCGAGGGTGGATCATTTCGGCCGGCGCAGTGTCCGCCGGAGCGTGTCGAAGGCGGTGGGGCGTGGCCGGTCCGACAGGAAGTCACGGATGTGAAGGGCGCATTGTGCCGGAGAGCGGAGGCTGGTGTCGACGTCCAGGTCATGCAGCTCGTGGGAGTGCACCTGGCCGTACTGCAGGGCGGCCAGTCCGCGCTGTCGGTCGCCGCGTTCGATCTCGCGGCGCTCCAGCTCGGGCAGCGGGCAGCGGACCCCGACCAGAATGGTGTCTTCGGGGACGAGCAGGTCGAGGAGGTCCAGCAGTCGCCAGCGGCGGCTGAGCGGGTGGTCGACGACGAGGTTGTTGCCACCTGCGGCCATGCCGGCGACGGCGCGGTGGAATCCCTTGACCGTGCGGTCGATCTCCGCCTGGAGGTCCTCGTCGGACATCGCGCGCCCGCCGCGCCCACCGCGCATGGCGTGGAAGGCGTCCACCGGCATGTGGAACCACGTTCCGTCGAGGAGGTCGAGCAGTGCCCGGGCGATGCTGGTTTTGCCGGAGCTGGACGTGCCGTTGAGCAGGATCACCGTGCCCCCGGATGCGGTGTCGGGGATACAAGCGTGAGCCGGGTCCGCGGTTTCCGCAGCCGCTTCGGGCGCCATGTGTCATCCCTTCCGTCCGCAGCGTAGGCCTCGAACTGGGTGTGCTGCCGTCCCGATCATCGCAGGCACAAGAAGCCGGAGAACGGCCGGTGCTACGTCCATCCCTCGGCCGAGGGGATCCCCGCGGTGAGCGGCCCGCCCGCGCCCGGCGGCAGCGGGCGGTGAAGGGCGCGCGGGCCGCTTGCGGTCACTGGCCGGGTGGGGACTTCGGCAGCTCAGACGGCCGGCTGTCCGTGGTCCGGGCCCGGCGGCCCTCTGCCGCGCCGCCTGACCGCTCTGCCGCCCGGGCCGTCGGACGGTCTGCCGTGCCTTCCTTGAAGAGTCCGTCCTCGCGGTTGAGACCGGCGAAGTCGGCGTCCGGTCTCGGGTGGGGTCCGAGGCCGGTGGCCTGCTGATAGGACGCCGCCAGAGCCAACGGATCAGGGCAGTCGAGAGTCATCGCGCTCAACTTCATCTGCAGGGGCATGGCACCTCCGGGTCGGCCAGTGGACTTCATCGATGAACAGCCTGGAGACCGCCGCCTACGGCTGAGCGGGACACCGGTCATGCTCCGGTCCCATGGTCCGGGCGTGCTGCAGCTTGCGGGTGAAGCGGTGCATGTGGGGGTCGAGCAGCTCGTCGGACTCCTCGAGCACCTGTTCGTCGGTCAGCCACCGGATGGCGTTGAACTCGCCCTGGTCGTAGGAGGTGACGGCGCGGGCGTCGGCGTCGAGGAGGTACCAGAGCGAGACATCGGTGTGCGCGTGCTGTCCCCGGGTTCGGGTGACGGTGAGGAAGAGGGGGCGCTCGCCGGTGATCGGTGATGCCACGGCCTCGATGGCCAGCTCCTCACGGCATTCGCGGACCACCGCGGCCCACGGGTCCTCACCCGGCTCGACGTGGCCCCCGGCCGGCAGCCACAGGCCCGCCTTGCGGTGCGCGACGAGCAGCAACTGCGCGCGCCTCTCGTCGAGGACGACGAAGTAGCTCACCAAGTGCATCGCCGGAACATCCGGCTTGCGCACCCGGTGGAGCGGGGCTCCGCCGGCGATCCACCGCGTGGCGGTCTCCAGATGGGCGCGCTCCAGGTCGTCCCACGGTTCGATGGCGCCGACCAGCCCCAGAAGCTGGGCACGCGGCTGATCGTCAGAGGCGGTGAGGAGGCGGCCGGTTGAGGTCATCCACACATCCTGGCAAGCGGCACTGACATTGATGCTGATACTCAGGTTCCGGTGGTCATGGTTCGGGCGCAGGCCCTCCTTCGACGCGGCGTGGCCGTCACTCGGTGTGCAGGACTCGGGCGATGGTCTGCCGTGCCGCCGCACGCGCCGGTATCACCGCGCCCAGCGCGGCGATCACCACCCCGGCCAGCGCCGGCAGCGCCATCGACCCGGGGTGCCACACGTCCAGCATCCGTGCGGGGAAGGCGGGACGGGCGTTGTGCTCGGTGGGGTTCGAGTCGTGGCTGGAGCGGGATCCCGGCTGCCCGTCCGTTCGGACGGTGTGTCAGACCATGGCGAGCCGGTCCACCAGCAGCTCCACCCTCCGCTCGGCGTCCGCCGGCGGCAGCCGTCCCGCCCGGGTCAGGGTCGCAAGGCCGTGCAGGGCCGCCCAGAACACCTCGGTGAACAGTCCCGGGTGGACGCCGTCCCCGGCGACCTCGCCGAGGCTTTCCAGCAGGGCGGCGAAAGCGTCCTTCAGCGGCTCCGGGGTGTCCTCGTGCGCGAACGCCAGGCCGCCGTCGAGCTGGAACATGGCGTCGTAGACCGCCGGGTTGCGCTCGGCGAAGTCGAGGTACGTGCGGGCGAGGGCGGTGACCCGGGTGCGAGGGCCGTCCGCGGCGGAGGTCGCGGCCCGCAGCGCCGCGGCCATCTCGGCGGCACCCTCGAGGGCGACGGCGCCGATGATCTCGCGCTTGCCGCGGAAATGGCTGTAGAGGACGGGTTGGCTGTACTCGATGCTCTCGGCGAGCCGGCGGGTGGTGACCGCGTCCCAGCCCTGCTGCTCGGCGAGTTCGCGGGCCGTCGCCACGATGAGGCGCTCGCGCTCCGCCCGTTCGCGTTGCTTGCGTTCCTGTACCGACATGATGTGATCCTAGCATCGCTAGACAATGGAGCGGCAGTAGTACTAGCGTTGCCTCATCACCTAGCGATGCTATATCTCGGGAGGGGTCATCATGCTCAACGCACTCGAGGTCGTCACCACCGTGATCGTCGGCCTGATGGTGGGGGTGGAGTTCTCCGTCGCCTTCGTCATGAACCCGATCCTCAACGCACTCCCCGAGGACAGCGGCCAACTCGGCCATGCCCACGGGGGCCGGATGCTCGGCGCCGTGATGCCGGTCTGGTACATCGGCTCGCTCGTCCTCGTCGTGGTCTGGGCCATCGCCGGATGGCACCACCACGGCACCGGCCTCGTCGTCACCGCCGGCGCGCTGCTGATGCTCAGCGTGGTCATGTCGATCCTGCTGCTCGTCCCGATCAACAACCTGAACAAGACGTGGACCCCTGACAACCGGCCCGCCGACTGGAAGCAGCAGTTGCACCGCTGGAACCGCTTCCACCACGTCCGCGTCGCCGTCATCATCGCCGCCTTCACCCTGCTCGTCGCCGCCCTCGCCTGAGCCCGCGGGCCGAGACCGCGCAGGTGGCAGCACTCCTCCGCTCCGCGGGCGGTGGCCGGCGATTCGCACGGATCCGCACCGCCCTCGGAACCCAGGACCAGGCCCCCTCTGCCGGAGGTTCTGCCGCCACCGGGATCGCGACTTCCGGGAAAGCCGGGTCGTTCGAGAACCCCGGGCCTCCGCCCCTCCGGGGGCCTCCGCCTTCTCGAACGGCCTGGCATCCCAGCAGGCCGACGGCTCGCTGTCTGACAGATGCGCTGCGACAGGACACTTCTCGGCGTTCGTGCGGTGGTGGCGGGTGTCCGCCCGGAGGCCAAGGAGGGGTTCCCCGTTCCGGGGCGGGCCCCGGCCGGGCTCGTCCGGGGCCCGTATCCCCGGCACCGGACCGCGGGGTGTCGAGCTTTCCGAAGCACTACGCTGCCGCCAAGCGCTCTTTCGGAACTCGGTACCTGGGACTGCCATGGCTGTCATCCTCGACACCTTGACCGTGCCTGCCGAGGATCGCGCCGAGCGCGTGCGGGTGGCCATGGCTGAGACAAGCGCTTCGTCCGTCGCGCTCCTGGGGGACGGGCAACCGGTCAGCGCCCGTTTGGACGTGTGGCAGCTGGGCGAAAGCTATCTGTTCCGTGCCGCGACGTCGTCGGTGCGGATGTCCCGCAGCGAAAGACAGGCGCGGCGGGATCCGGTGCCGCTGCTCGCGCTGGCGGTGCAGGAGCATGGCGAGGGACTTCAGCGGCAGTTCGAGCCACTGGGAAGAGTGCGCCCCGGCACCCTGATGGGCATGGACATGACCGAGGCGTTCGAGTTCTCCTGGTCCCGCCAGGGGGCCTCACGGGCGTTGATGATGCCACTCGAACAGCTCGACGTGCCGACGGGGCTGCTTCAGTACGCTCTGCCGCGGCTGGCTCGCAGTCCGCTCTACGACTTGGTGACGACCCACATCGTCGGACTCTTCGACGCGGCCGACGCCCTGAGCGCACACCCTTTGGCGGCGGAGGTCGCCAGTTCCAGCGTTGACCTCGCTCGCGCGCTGGTCACGTCACTGTCCCCCGATGCGGCCACTCGGCGTGAGGCTGCCGCTCAGACGCTGTGGGTGCGTATTCGCGGGTACGTGCGCCAGAACCTGCGCGATCCCGGCCTGAACGCCGGCTCGATCGCGGCCGCCCACAACATCTCGGTGCGGAAGCTGTACGGCGTGTGCGCGGCGGTCGACGTCAGCCTGGAGCAACTGATCATCGGTCTCCGTTTACAGGGGGTCCGTGCCGAACTGTCGCTACCGGCGGCACGGTTGCGTTCGATCGAGTCGGTTGCCCGTGGGTGGGGCTTTCGCAACGTCAGCCACTTCACGCGACGGTTCGGCCAGGAGTTCGGAGTCAGTGCGCGCGAATGGCGCAGCATGCGCGAAACCGCGCCGCGGCAGCGTTCGAACAAGGGCATCGCCGGTCACGCGGGATGCGTCATCTGCCGTGCGGTCAGCCGACGCTCTTGAGGGCGTCGAGGATGACCTGGGTGACGGCGTCGGGCTGAGAGATCATGATGACGTGGGAGCCTTCGATCTCGGTGATGTCGGCACCGGCGCGCTGGGCCATCTCGCGCACGACATCGCTGCCGGCGGCGGTGTCGGCGGTGGCGACGGCGGCCCACACGGGCAGGTCCTTCCAGGCGGCGGGGCCGCTCTTCTCGGCGAACGCGCCGGCCGCGATCGGGCGTTGCGAGAGGCCGTAGACGTCGGACTGCAGCTGGGGCAGGTCGGCGGTGAAGACCGCGCGGAACTTCGCGGCGTCGATGAGGACCTCGGTGGCGGTCCCGGCGCCATCGCCGGTGGGGTACTGGTACTCCTCCAGCGCGGTGGTCAGGACACTGTCCTTGGAGCGGGCCACGATGTCGCCCAGGACCTCGCCCTCGTCGGGAGCGAAGGCCGCGACGTAGACCAGGCCGACCACATTGCCGGTCTTGGGGACGGCATTGGTGATGACCGCGCCGCCGTAGGAGTGTCCGACCGCCAGGACCGGACCGGGGATCTGGTTGATCATGCCGGCCACGTACGCGGCGTCGTGGCCGATACCGCGCAGCGGGTTGACGATCGCGCGCACCGGCACCCCGGCCGTCACCAGACGCTCGGTCACGAACGCCCAGCTGCCCGCGTCGGCGAACGCGCCGTGTACCAGGACAACGGTGGGACCTGAGGGATTCGCGGAGTCAGTCATCTTCATCTCCTGGCGATGGGTAGGCGCGGCGTCGGTCATCCGACGGCGCTGAAGGCTGCTCGGCTGTCGCAGCCACCCCTAAGGTCGCCGCACCTGGCCTCTGGCCTCGGACCGATCACGCATGACTTCTTTGCTGTGCGTGCACATTTTCAGGCGAGGCACGACCGGGGTGGGAGGATCGACACGCCGGCAATCGACTGGCCGGCACAGGATTCGCAGGATCACCGGTTCACCGGCGAAGGGCGGTGCCCACCATGTCCGTCTTGCTCGACACGAGCCCGCTGCCGGCCGGCGACCGCGCCGACGCGTTGCAGTCCGTCCTCACCGGCGCGACGGCGGCGCACGACCTTCGCCTCCTCGGACCGCCGGACAGAGTCCACGCGCGCCTCGAACACTGGCAGCTCAACCCCGACGTCGCGCTGCTCCACCAGGCCAGCTCCGGTGTCAGCCACACCCGGACCGCCCGACACGCGCGCAAGGACGGGCCGGAACGGGTGGTCTTCGTGCTGCACGACGGCGGACCGGGCAGCTACGTCCACCAGGGCAACACCTACCCGCTGCACCGCGGTGCCCTGTACGTCACCGACCTCAATTCCCGCTACTCGTACACCAGGCCAGGGCACGGCATCGCACGCATCGTCCAGGTCGAACGCTCGGCACTCGGCCTGACCATGGAACAGGTCGAGTCCGCCGCCGCGCACCTACGGGCGAGCCCGTTCTACGACCTCCTGCGCGGCCACATCGCCACCCTGTGCACCACCGCCCCGGCCCTGGCCGCCGACTACCGCACAAGCCTGGCACCCATCACAGCCAACCTCGCCTCGACGCTGCTGCGCACGACGGTCCCGACCGACGACCGCACCTCGCGAGACGCCGCGAACGGCTACCTGGTGGACCGAGCCGCCCTGTTCATGCGGAGGAACTTCTCCCGCCCCGAGCTCACGGCCGAGGAGATCGCCGATGAGCTCGGCGTCTCCGTGAGACACCTCTTCCAGCGCTGGTCCACTCAGCCCGAAACCCTGGCCGAGACCCTCCTGGGCATTCGGCTGAGCGCCGCACGCTCCCTGCTGACGGTGCGGCCGCAGCTGCCGGTCAACGTCGTCGCCCACCGTTGCGGCTTTGCCGACGCGTCACACTTCAGCCGCCGCTTCCGCCATGCCTACGGCGTCACACCCACCCAGTACCGCCACAGCCCATGCGCACGTACGACCTTTCGCGTGTCGGCGAAACAGTGAACACCGGCCCCGGGCCGCCCCGAGACTCCCACGCATGCGCAACTACCGCACCCTGTTCCGTACCCCGGAGTTCACCCCGTTCCTGCTCTCCTTCGCCACCTTCGCCGCGGCCCAGACGATCGGCTCCCTGGCCCTCGCCACGCTGGTCTACCGGGCCACCGGCTCCCCGCTCCTGTCGGCGGTGAGCATGTTCGGCCCGCAGCTGACACAGCTGCTGGGAGCCACGTTCCTGCTCTCGGGCGCCGACCGCCTGCCCCCGCGCGCGATCCTCTGCGCCCTCGCCCTCGCCTTCGCGGCCGGCACGGCGGTGCTGGCGCTGCCCGGCCTGCCGGTCAGGTCGGTCTTCGCCGTCGTCCTGGCGCAGGGCCTGGTCGCGTCGCTGGGCGGGGGAGTGCGCGGGGGACTGCTGAACGAGATCCTGCCCAAGGACGGCTATGTCCTGGGCCGTTCGGTGTTCAACATGCTCTGGGGCCTGACGCAGATGGCCGGTTTCGCGACGGGCGGCGCACTGCTGGCGCTCCTGTCCCCACGGACCTGCCTGCTCCTGGCGGCGGCGCTGTACGTGCTGTCGGCCCTCGTCACCCGCCTGGGCCTCACGGCCCGCCCGCCGCGCTCCTCGGGCCGCCCGTCCGTCTCGGCGACCTGGCGCACCAACGCCCTCCTGTGGTCCTCACGCCCCCGCCGCCTGGCCTACCTGGGCCTGTGGGTCCCCAACGGCCTGGTGGTCGGCAGCGATTCGCTCTACGTCTCCTACGCCCCCCATGCCGCCGGCACGCTCTACGCGTGCGGGGCGCTGGGCATGTTCGCGGGCGACATGGCCGTGGGCCGCCTGGTACCGCCCGCGCTGCGCCCCCGTCTCGCGACGCCGCTGCGCCTGCTGCTGGCGGCTCCTTACCTGTTCTTCGTCCTGCGGCCGGGAGTGGTGCTGTCGGCCGCGGCCGCCGCCCTGGCCTCCGTCGGCTTCGCCGCGAGCCTGGTCCTGCAGGAACGCCTGATGTCGCTGACCCCCGACGACCTCGCGGGCCAGGCCCTTGGCCTGCACGCCACCGGCATGGCCGCCCTGCAGGGCGTCGGCGCCGCCCTCGCGGGCACGCTGGCCCAACTGGCCTCCCCGGCCACGGCGATGACGCTGATGGCGGCCGGGTCGGTCACCGTGACCCTGACCCTCGCGGCACTGGGCAGGCACGGCCGACGACAGCCGGCCGTCCCCGGTACGCGCCCGGACACCCAGCCGGAACCCGCCGCCACGGACTAGCCAGGGCGTGTCCGACGAATCTTGCCGGCGTGGCGTGGGGTGCTCACCTCTCGCGTGCCGGCAGGAACGGCTGGCCTAGCCAGGGTGTCGGCCATGCTGCTGGTCTACGACGGGGAAGCCGCCCCGGACGCATCCGTACTCCGCACCGGTGGTGTCCCACTCGTGCCGGGCGGGTTCGTCTGGCCCGCATGCGGCGAGTGCGGCGGGGCCATGCAGTTCCTCGCCCACGTGCCCGTCGAGGGTGGTGTGGTCGCGGTGTTCTTCTGCCAGAACGACCCCGGCATGTGCGACGACTGGGATGCCGCCTCCGGTGCCAACCAGGCATTCCTGTTCAATGGAGACCTGGCTCCGGCCACGGTCCCCGTCGAGGGTGAGACGCTCCTTGGCGCCGTCACCGCCCTGCGTCCCCGTCCAGCTGACACACCCGCCGACGATCCGGTACTGGGGCAACTGGGCGGCGAAGCGGAGTGGCTCCAGGGCGACGAGACGCCCGCCTGCTCCTGCTGCGCCGCCCTCATGATGTTCTCAGCGTCCCTTGCCGAGGGCCGCGACTTTGCCACCGCGGCCAACTTCGGAGGCGGCGGCCGCGGTTACGTCTTCACGTGCCGTCCCTGCGCCGAGGCCGCGTTCCTCTGGCAACGCTGAATCCCCGCCCCGGAACTCGTGCCCGCAATCATCCGGACAGGTGCTGGCTAGGCGTCCGGGACGAACTCGTAGGTGATGAAGGCCAGGCCGTCACCGATGGTCCGGGTGTCGGTCAAGCGCATGGTCTTCCTGCCGCCGGTCTCGCCGAAGAGCCGTTCGCCGGTCCCGAGCACGACCGGGAAGACGACCAGCCGGACCTCGTCGACGAGGTCGTGCTCGATCAGCGTACGCCCGAGCCGGTAGCTGGCGGGGACGACGATCTCTCCGTCCAGTTCCTGCTTCAGCTTCGAAACCTCGGTCACGACGTCGCCCTTGAGGACCGTCGAGTTGTTCCAGCCGGGTTCTTCGAGGGTCGAGGACACGACGTACTTGGGCATGCTGTTCAGCCGGTCCGCGAGCTCGCCGCTGCGGGGCTGCCACCGCGTCGCGAAGAACTCGTAGCTCCTGCGGCCCAGCAGCCATGCCTCGGCGCGCAGCGCCTCCTTGAGCGCGACCTTGTTCCACTGTTCGAGGTCCTTGCCCCCGGACTGGACGAACCAGCCGCCCAGCTCGAAGCCCTCCTTGCCGTCCGGGTCCTGGACCACTCCGTCGAGCGAGATGTTCTGCGGTCCGCTCATCACGATCTTTCCCATGTCGATCCGATCCTCCTTCGCGTAGCGCCGGCGGTGTCGTCGGCCGCGTAGGTACAGGCGCCGCGGCGCCGGGAAACCGGGCGCCTGCCGGCCGCCCAGTTCGTGCCTCGGCCGGCGCCTGTACAGGATGGAAGTGCGGCAGGACTGCGGCGGGACGCGGGAAGAAGGTGGCGGTGCGGATGGCGGCAGCCGATCTGATCGAACGGGCGCGGGCCGGGGACGGGCAGGCGTTCCGGGAGCTGACCGAGCCCTACCTTCGTGAGCTGCAGGTGCACTGCTATCGCATGCTCGGGTCCTTCGAGGACGCTGAGGACGCCCTGCAGAACACGCTGCTGGCCGCCTGGCAGAGCCTCGGCGGGTTCGAGGGACGCGCCTCGCTGCGCACCTGGCTGTACCGGATCGCCACCCACCGGTGCCTCGACGAGCGCCGCGCGGCCGGCCGGCGCCCGGCCAGGGAGTGGGGCGTGGACGTGGACGTGGCGGACGAATGGCCCGAGCCGACCCGGCTCGGCGAGGTCGTGTGGCTGCAGCCGTTTCCCGGTGCGCTCCTGGAGGGTGTCGGCCTGCCGCTCGGCCCGGAGGCCCGCTACGAGCAGACCGAATCCGTCTCGCTGGCCTTCGTGACCGCACTTCAGGTCCTGCCGCCCCGCCAGCTCGCCGTACTCGTCCTGCGCGATGTCCTGGGGTTCCGGGCGAGCGAGGTGGCCGGCATGCTGGACGCGACCGTCGAATCGGTCAACAGCGCGCTCAAGCGGGCGCGTGCCGGTCTGCGGCGCCGGCTGGTGCCGGCTGCGGGCCACGAACCGCCTCCGGCCGTCGGCTCGCCCGCCGAGGACGCGATCGTGGCGAAGTTCGTCCGCGCGTGGGAGTCGGCCGACATGGGTGCGCTGGTGGCCCTTTTGACCGACGACGTCTTCGTGTCGATGCCGCCGATTCCCTTCGAGTACAAGGGCCGGGACGTCGTGGCGCGGTTCTGCGGCACCATCTTCGGCGCCGGCCGCAGGTTCGACCTCGTTCCGTCGCGAGCCAACGGCCAGCCGGCGTTCGGGGCCTACCTGCGTGACCCCGGCGGCATCAGCCACGGGGTCGGCCTCTACGTCCTCACGCTCACCGGCGACCGGATCTGCGCCATGACCCGGTTCGACAACAGCGTGCTCCCCTGGTTCGGGCTGCCCCGGTCACTCCCGAGCCGGTAGCCGGAGCACCGGCCCCCCCGGGCTGGAAAGGCGCGTCAACTCGTGCGGGACGTCGGGCAGATGCCCGCCGTCCATCCGGCCCGGCGCTCCGCCGCAGGGCCGGATGGACGGCGCCCGCACCGTTGGGCTTCCCGGCGTCACCGGCTTCGCCCGCGGCTTGCCTCAGCGTCCCTCCGGGACCGCTTCCCAGGGTGTGTGCGGCGTCGTGGCGCCCGCCGCCCACGCCGGACGTTCTGCCCGCAAGTGTGCTGGACCGGGCGGGAGTTGGGGCGGCCGGGTGTCCGGCGGCGCGGTGGAGGAGACCGGCCCGGCAGGCGGCGGGGCCGCTGTTGGCCGCTGTTGCGTACGGCCTCGCGCGTGACGGCCGAGGCCGGGGTGGTCCAGGTGTTTGGCGGTCCCGGTGCAGGGGAGGCTTCGGCCGGTCACAGTGCGATCTGCCGGCGTTCCCTGCCGGGCGAGTGTGCCGTCCGGCAGGGAACGGTCCGCGTCGGCGGTCTGTGACGCCTCCGCCGGCTATAGCGTTCACTCTCAATTCATTGCAACTAACCTTGTGAGGGTGTGTTGCGTTAAGTGTGGATCCATTGCAACAAATTTCGAGCAACTACCTGCAATGATGGCGATTTGGCGCAACAACTCCGTTGCCGGATCCGTGAATGCAACGTAGCGTTTCTGTCATCGGAAACAGCGGGCCGACAGGGCGCGCGATGCCGGAGAAGGAGAGCACGATGCAGAAGTTCGACACCCCCGCCCCCGTCTCGGCCATCCTCGACATCCCCGCCGGACGCATCCAGTTCATCGCCGCCGACCGCACCGACACCACCGTCGAGATCCTGCCCGCCAACCCCTCCAGGAGCCGCGACGTGAAGGCCGCCGGACAGATCCGGATCACCTACGGCGACGGCGTCCTGCGCATCGAGGCCCCGGAGGCCAAGAACCGCGTCCTCGGCCCCTCCGGATCCGTCGAGGTGACCGTCCAACTGCCCGCAGGCTCCCGCGTCGAGGCGAAGGCGGCCGCCGCCGAACTCCGCGGCGTGGGACGCCTCGGCGACGTCACCCTCGACGGCGCCCACCGCTCGGTCGAGCTCGACGAGGCCGACAGCGCCCGCCTCACCGGCCTCGACGCCGACATCACCGTCGGCCGCCTGAACGGCCCCGCCGAGATCAGCACCCAAAAAGGCGACCTGAACATCACCGAAGCCGTACGCGGCACGCTCACGCTGAGCACCCAGACGGGCAGCATCACCGTCGGCGCCGCTCGCGGAGTCTCCGCCGCCCTGGACGCCGGCACCACCTACGGCCGCATCAGCAACACCCTCAAGAACACCGACCCCGCCCCCGGCCTGACCATCCACGCGACCACCGCCCACGGCGACATCACCGCCCGCAGCCTCTAAAAGGAGCACCCCCCATGACCAGCTCGGCCATCGCGGCGCACGGGTTGCGCAAGTCCTACGGAGACAAGGTCGTCCTCGACGGGATCGACCTGACCGTCCCCGAAGGAACGGTCTTCTCCCTGCTCGGCCCGAACGGCGCCGGCAAGACCACCGCCGTCAAGATCCTCTCCACCCTCATCTCCCCGGACCCCGGCTCCGGCCAGATCCACGTCGGCGGCCACGACCTGGCCACCGACGCGCAGGCCGCACGCGCCGCGATCGGCGTCACCGGCCAGTTCTCCGCCGTCGACGGCCTGATCACCGGCGAGGAGAACATGCTCCTCATGGCCGACCTGCACCACCTCACCAAGCCCGGGGGACAGCGCGTCACCGCCGAACTCCTTGAGCGCTTCGACCTCACCGAAGCCGCCAAGAAGCCCGCCTCCACCTACTCCGGCGGCATGAAGCGCCGCCTCGACATCGCCATGACCCTCGTCGGCAGCCCCCGCATCATCTTCCTCGACGAACCCACCACCGGCCTCGACCCCCGCTCCCGCCACACCATGTGGCAGATCATCCGCGAACTCGTCACCGGCGGCACCACCGTCTTCCTCACCACCCAGTACCTGGAGGAGGCCGACGAACTCGCCGACCGCATCGCCGTCCTCAACAACGGCAAGATCGCCGCCGAGGGCACCGCGGAAGAACTCAAGCGGCTCATCCCGGGCGGGCACGTGCGGCTCCGCTTCACCGACCCGGCCGCCTACCAGGCGGCCGCCACCTCGCTGAACGAGGCATCCCGCGACGACGAGGCCCTCGCCCTGCAGCTCCCCAGCGACGGCAGCCAGCGCGAACTGCGCGCCATCCTCGACCGGCTGGACACCGCCGGCATCGAGGCCGACGAACTCACCGTGCACACCCCCGACCTCGACGACGTCTTCTTCGCCCTGACCGGCAACGCCGTACCGAACCAGCCGAGCCGGCCCAACCAGCCCAAGGAGGCCCTGCGATGAGCTCCTTCTCCCTCGCCGTACGCGACTCGTCCACGATGCTGCGCCGCAACCTCCTGCACGCCCGCCGCTACCCCTCGCTCACCCTGAACCTGCTGCTCACCCCCGTGATGCTCCTGCTGCTGTTCGTCTACATCTTCGGCGACACCATGAGCGGCGGCGCGGGCCGCTCCGCCTACATCGCCTACATCGTCCCCGGCATCCTGCTGATGACGATCGGCTCCACGGTCGTCGGCACCGCCGTCTCGGTCGCCACCGACATGAACGAGGGCATCATCGCCCGCTTCCGCACCATGGCCATCCATCGCGGCTCCGTCCTGTTCGGACACGTCGTCGGCAGCGTGCTGCAGGCCGTCATCAGCGTCGTCCTCGTCGGCGCCGTCGGCGTCGCCATGGGCTTTCGCTCCACGGACGCCACGGTGGTGGAATGGCTGGCGGCACTCGGACTGCTCGCGCTCTTCGCCCTGGCGTTCACCTGGATCGCGGTCGGCATGGGCCTGGGCAGCCCCAACGCCGAGGCGGCCAGCAACAACGCCATGCCGCTGATCCTCCTGCCCCTCATCTCCAGCGCCTTCGTCCCCCTGCACTCCATGCCCGGCTGGTTCCAGCCGATCGCCCAGTACCAGCCCTTCACCCCCGCCATCGAAACCCTGCGCGGACTCCTCCTGGGCACCGAGATCGGCAACAACTGGTGGATCGCCCTCGCCTGGTGCCTGGGCCTGAGCCTCCTCGGCTACCGCTGGTCCAAGGCCCAGTTCGACCGCGACCCCGCCTAGCCGACATGACAACGCGGCCCCACCCGCGAACCCGTCCCACCCCAGGGCGGCGCACCCCGGCACCCCGTCGGAGTACGCCGCCCTGCCGGCCTTCTCCACCGCCCGCCGGCCCGACGACCCCACCCGGCGGCGCGCCCGGGAACCCGACGACGCTCGCGGAGCCGAAGATCTCCACCACCCCGTAGCCGCGTCCCGGGACCGGGGCCGTGCCGTGCGGTTCGGCGGACCCGAATCCCTTTGCGCCCAGGCCGCTTCGGCACCCAGACTGTCCCGGTGCTGATCCGACGCGAGACGCCCGCCGACATCCCAGCCGTATTCGCCCTCACCGCGGCCGCGTTCGCCAAACCAGGGATCCCGGTCCCCGTCGAGGCCACCCTGCTGGACGAACTGCGCACCTGCGAGGGTTGGCTGCCCGAACTGTCGCTCGTGGCGGTGAACGACCAGGACGAGGCCATCGGGCATGTCATCTGCACCCGGGGGCACATCGGCACCGCCCCGGTCCTGGGACTCGGCCCGCTCAGCGTGCACCCCGGCCACCAGCGCCGCGGCGTCGGACTGGCACTCGTCCACACCGTGCTCGGCGCGGCGGACGCACTCGGGGAACCGCTCGTCGCCCTGCTCGGCAGCCCCGCGTACTACGGCCGCTACGGCTTCCACCCCAGCACCCGGTACGGCATCACCGCACCGGACCTGAACTACGGCGACCACCTCCAGGTACGCCCCCTCTCGGCGTACGAGCCGACCCTGCGCGGCACCTTCGCCTACGCCGAGCCCTTCGACCATCTCTAGTCCGTCGGCCGCCGTCGCGCGCCAGGATCGGTGCGCCCGGTCAACTCCCGGCCTCTGTACCGTCTCTCGCAGACAACGCCGGCTCGTCCGACCGGCGCCCGGGGGTTCCGGTTCCGGCTCGGGTGGAGAAGCCGTCTCCAGCGTGCGGGCCCCTGCACGAGTCGAGGGCGAGGATTGACGCAAGCCGACCGCGGCCTCGACGCGCCACGCCGGCCATGCGCGAGCCCGGCAGACAGGATGAATGATCACGCATGGGGGTGTGATCACGGATCGGAGCCGGCCTGGAGCGCCCCCGTTCTCCGGATTAGCCCGCGCAGGTCGGCACTCGCCGCCTCACAAGGGGTGGGGACGAAGCGTGGCTCAGCCGGACAGGGCGGATTTCCGGCCGGACGGGGTGACGGCGTACCACTGCCCGTCCTTGCCCTGGCCGTTCATCTGCCCGGCCTCGGTGTCGCCCACGTACCGGTACAGTGGCCAGCCGCCCAGCGTGAGTTGTGTCATGCCGTCGCGGTGGACCGTGCCGAGAAGGCTCTTCTCAACACCCCTGGTCTGTACGGCATCCCGCACAATGACCGGTATCCACGTCTTCGTGCACTGACCGGCGCACGTCCACTTGGACGGATTCGGCCGGTCCTTGTCGTAGCGGTAGAGAGTCATTCCCTTGCCGTCGGCGACGACGCTGCCCGTACCCTTCAGCACCCTGACCGTCAGCAGCGTAGCCGTGGCCGACTGTCCGCTCCCGGGGATGCCGCTACCGGTGGCAGGGGAGGTGGCCGGCGCGGAGGCCGCGGGGTCCGATGCGGCCCCGGCGACCGGGGCGCTGCTGCCGGGGCCCGCGCTGGAGGCACTGTTCGCAGAGCTGCACGCCGTCAGAAGGAGAGCGGAGGCGAGCCCTGCCGCCGATGCGAGGACGATGCGTTGCCGGATCACGGAGTTGTCCTTCTTTCCTGAGTCGCCATCCACTTACTCCCTCAGTACGTCGGACAACTCCCGGCCTCTCAGCCGCTGATGTCACATGACGCAGCCTTGACCATCAGCCGTGTCCGCGGTGCACACCGCGTTCCAGCCGTGCCGCACGGCATGGCACCCGCTGCTCAGACCGTACGCACGGCCCTGCGAGCCACCCTCAGTTCTCCTCCGGCCGCTCGCCGCGAAGCGGTTGGCGAAGACTCGGAAGCATGCCGTTCCAGCGTGAACGCCCTGCCGAGAGGAGGGACTTCCAGGACCGGTTCCGTTTGAAGGGCATCTCGAAGAGCTCAGCGAACACCCACGCCCCCAGCACCGAAGTGGGCAGCCCCAGGATGAGCGTGAACCAGAACGTGGGCAGCCCGGCGGATACGTACTGCGGCGCGATCTTCCGGGCGAGAACCATGACGATCGGCAAATGAACAAGGTAGAGACTGTACGAGAAGTTGCCGAGGCGGCGAATGGGGCGCGTGGCCAGGAGACGCATGAGAAGGGAGGGCTTCCCGGTGGCGACTGCCGCGAGGAGCATGGCCATGGCGGGGACGACGGCAAGGTCGACCCAGAAATAGTTGGTCACCGTCCAGACCGGCCCTTTGAGAAGGACGAGTGACAGGACCGGCATGGCCGCCAGGGCGGCAAGCCAGTGCCAGGGCAGGCGCCGGACGTTTTCCGGCGCGACGATGACTCCGGCGCCGATCAGGCCGGCGACGAATACCGGGGCAAGGTTCGGGGTGAGCCAGTTCATGCCTTCAACCGGAGTGGCGTTGTCCGCCGCCAGGCCGCGCGCGACGACCAGGAGTGTCACACCCGCGACCAGAGCCACTGCCCCCAGCTTCCGCCGGATCAGCAGGAGGAGCGGAAAGGCGAGATAGAGCTCTGCCTCCACACCGATCGACCAGAACGCGCCATTCGGCGTCGGGGCTGTGAACATGTCCTGGACCACGAGGCCGTACACCAGAATCGATTTGCCGCTCGGCGGTCCGAAATGCGAGGCGGGGACCACAAGCCAGGCAACCGTCAAGCTGAATGCGAGTGCCGCCCAGTAGGGAGGCAGGATTCGCCAGGCGCGCCGGCGAAGGAACCCTGTAACACCGCCCGACTGCCAACCGTTGCGGGCTGCGGAGAGAGCCAGGGAGAAACCGGAGAGCACCAGGAAGAAGACGACAGCGAGACGCCCGTACATCAGCCAGCCCAGCCAGGAGGGACCCGAGTTGTGAGGAAATCCCGGGAAGGTCAGCAGCCAGCAGTGGAACAGGACTACATACAGTGCGGCCAGACCGCGGAGCCCGTCGAGGCCGAGCACATGGGTCCGGCCGGACGCCTCGTTCCTCGGCGGGGTGGGGACGGGTAGGCGGAGGTCGCCGCCAACCAGGTGGCCCGGTCCTGATGAGATCGTTCGTCCCTTTCCCTCGACGCCGTGTTCGCAGCACGCGATCCGTTCACGACGCGGTCTGAGGCAGGCGCGCGGGCACCGACCTCGACATCACATGGTTGCGCTCCAGGAGGCACAGGACCCCCACGGCGACTAGTACGTTGCACCTGGCCGGGAGGTTCAAGACCAGGCACACGACTTCCGAGGCGGACACAGGCGTCGGGCTGCCGGCCGCCCTTGGCCGTGTCGGCGCCGCCGCGCCCGGACGGGCAACACGGAGTGCGGCGTGCTTCTCGTCGCGCCGCTCGTGCTCGCTGGGCTTGCGGCCGAACGTCTCCGGCACAGAGCCCGGCCCTGGGATCCGCCGCTCCGCCCCGTGGCCTCGATCGCGGTGGGTACGACGCCGAACGCCCGGAAACCGGGCGCCGTTCAGCCCCTACACGGCGCAGCCGCGGGCCGGCCGGCACTCAAGACGCTCTGCCGGCCGACGTCGTGTGCGGGGGAAGGTGTCAGGGAGCGTGCCTGACGGCCAGGGCCGAGAAGCGGGGCCAGGCGGCGCCGGCGTGGTTGATGCCCACGCGCAGGCCGATGCCCCGGTGATGTCGGTGCCGCCGTACCGCGAGGTCCAGTACGCGGTGGCGGTGCCGTCGATCCGTACGGTGGTGGTCCGGCCGTTGACGGTGCCCTGGCTCACGCTCGCGGCGACCGGCTTCCGGCTTTCGTCGCGGACCTGTACGGCGCCCTGGTTCGTACCGTCGCCGAGTCCGGTGACTCGACGTCCGGAACCGGTCCCGCGCGATGAACACCGTGAACCTGCGGGCCGTCTCTTTGCCCGCTACGCGCCAGGGGCGCGGAAGGCGACCTGCCGGCGGGCGGCCTCGTCCACCTCGTCGAGGGTGAGGAGCGGGGTGGCCCGGGTGCGAAGGGCGCCGCTGGCCTTGACGGTGAGGCTGGCGGCGGCCATGGAGACCGGGTCGGGGAAGTCGACGATGAGGACGATGTCGTCCTCACCGAAGGCGAAGTACATGGTCTCGACCGTGCCGCCGAGGCCGGTGACGACCTGCTCGACGG
The DNA here is from genome assembly GCF_055588305.1 of Streptomyces sp. NPDC042002. Classification (NCBI taxonomy): domain Bacteria; kingdom Bacillati; phylum Actinomycetota; class Actinomycetes; order Kitasatosporales; family Streptomycetaceae; genus Streptomyces; species Streptomyces sp. NPDC042002. The sequence goes on from NZ_JBVJCT010000002.1 coordinate 503,734, forward strand.
CGGCGCGGCGGCCACTCGCGCCCTCCTCGATCAGCCCCTTGGTGCCTTCGGGCGTGTAGGTGGCCTGGATGAGGAACTTCGGCATCGGGACGCTCCCTGCCCATCGCTTGTCCGGTCCGCAAGGGTCTTCCCGCAGGCTCGCCGACTGCCACTCACCATCACCGGATTCACCCGGACAGCGGCGGACCGCCGGTCACCGGTCGTCCGGTCGTCCGGTGACGAGGACCTGGCAGAGCTCGGCGAGTTCCCCGTAGGGGGTGTCGAGTCCTTCGCCGCTGGCGTGCACGCAGGCGATGGTGACGGCGCATGCGAAGCGGACGTCGAGTGAGGGAAGCGTTCGCAGCAGGAGCAGAGTGTGCAGGAGCGCGGCCGCGCGCCAGGACGCATCGGGGTCGGCGCCGAGGCGGGGCGGGTCCACACGGTGCCGTGCCACCGCTGCGACGAGCGCGGAGAAGTCGCTGACATGAGGCTGGTCGGGGAGTGCCGGTTCGTGCTGCTGCAGGAGCCGGCGCACGTCAATGTGCACGACGGGTGCCATCGGGTTCAGGCGGCCTTGCCCGTCGCGCGGGTGACGGGGCCGTCATCGATGCCTGCGGAGGCGATGGCCTCGGCCAGCGCAGGATCGTTGAAGACGCGCTGGAAAACTGCCGCACCCTCCTTGAGCGCCCGGTGCTGGGTGATCGCGCCGGCGGTGGATGCCCTCACCGACGGTTGCTTTTTCAACGGCGTGATATCTGCTGGTCCCGGGGCCCCTGCCGCGTGGCCGGGGAGCGTCTGCATACTGCTCGTCATGAAGGTCTCGCCCGGCACCCGCATACACGTGTTGCTCACCATGATGATGGTGGTGTGCGTGGTGGCCGGCGGGGCCTGTTTCGGCTTCGTTTTCGGCAGTTGGACGGGAGCTGCGGTGGGAGCGGGCACGACGGCCGTGGGCGTCGGGCTCGGGGGCTTCTTCCACAGCCGGATGGAGATGGATCCCCTCCCGGACGTCCGCACCGGCGGGGCCTTGGAAGGCATCGCGGACGTGGTCGTCATGGGTATCGCGCTGTACGAGGCCGCGGTCTTTCCGGTCGTCCCCGGCGGGGTGAGCGACAGGGAACAGAGGGCCCGCCGGACCGTGGCGTATCGGCTCGCCGCCTACGAGGGTCTTCCCCGCGCCGTTCGGATCTCGGCAGCCGGCGCGCTGGAGATCATCGACGAGGGCCTGGACAAACAGCGCGCTCGCACCGCGGTGAAAGCACTGTCCCTCGCGGTCTACGACAGCCGCAGCGGTCATTGACCTGTCGTGCCGGGGGAACGTACTCCCTGAGCGCGTACGTGCGACTCGTGCCGTGCGTACGTGCAAATCGCGCCGCGCAGTGCCGCACCGCGTCGCGCGGGGGTGGGTCGACTCGAGCCGGATGCGGGTACGGGATGTGCACCCCGGAAAGGGAGTGCACGCCATCGTGTGCACCGTCCGGTGGGGGAGTGACGCGGCCTTGGGCCGCGTCCCGTTGCGGCTGTTGCCGTTGGTCCTCCCTGCCGGATCGTGTTACTCGCGGCCGGGGTGGTCGGTGGTCTCGCCCTCCAGGGCGGACTACGGCACTTGCTTGGCCGGCATCTGCGACAGCCCGCTCCCACCGGCCGGTCGCAGGTCCTCGCTCCGGGCCCGGTCAACCGGCATCGCGACGAGCTGCTCGTCCGACGCGGCCGGCGGCATCGCCCCGCCGACCGATTCCTTCACGGACCCATCGACCGGGCACGCCTGCCCGCCCGGAGGATCAGGCCAAGGATCAGCTCAGGAAAAGGGCCGCTCCGTCGCGCCTGCTTCTGCGGGCCCGCAGACCCAGTACGGCGAGGGCCGCGGCCAGCCAGCACGCGCCGATCAGCGTCTCCCATCCGGCCAGTCCGGCCGTGTGCGCGCCCGCCTGGCCCGCCAGTACCTCGCGGATGGCCAGCAATCCGTGGGTGAGGGGCAGCACGTGGCCGAACCCGGCGAGGACGGGGCCGACGGCGTGCGAGGGCACTTCCGGTCCGCAGACGATCAGCATGACCGTGAACGCCGCGTTGGACACGACGTTGCGCAGGTCGACGGCGGTCAGCACCAGGGATCCGAGGAAGAGGCCGAGGCAGTAGCTCGTCACCGCGACGAGGACCAGCAGGGTGGTGAGCAGGGCGACCGACGCGACCGTCAGGGGCAGGCCGGCCACCGGACCGAGGATGAGGACGGCGCCCAGCCCGCAGGCCACCCCGTCCGGCAGCCAGAACAGGCTCCGCCCGACCAGGACGAGCGCGGGACTGCTGGGCGAGGCGACCAGCAGGGGCAAGGTGCCGTTCTGCAGTTCCCAGGTGGTGGAGGCGGTCGCGGACACGCCGTGCAGCGCGACGAGTGCCACCGCGTTGCCGACCAGGAGATAGCGGGCCTGGCCCGGCCCGAGCAGGTTGCCGATGGTGGCGAAGAACAGCACCTGGGCGAGCATGCGGACGAACCAGCCGAGCAGCCAGGTCTTCCAGGTGAACACCGTGCCGTAGTCGGCTGCCCCGGCGCGTGCCGCCCAGCCCAGCACCCGGGTGCGGCGTCCCGTGCGCGTGTCGTCCGCCGTGCGGCTCACCGCAGTCCCACCGTCCCGTTCTCGCGCACCATCCGTACGACCCTGCCGAGCAGGAGCCGTCCGCCGGCCCCGGTGAGGAGGCCGAGGCCGAGGACGGCGCCGGTGCGCCCCGGGACGGAGGTGACCGCCGCCGGGGCGAGCGCGTCGCGCAGCAGGTCGGAGCTCCAGGAGAGATAGATGAGGCGGCCGATGGGGTGGGTCCACTGCGGCAGCCGGCCGAGGGGGGTGAACACCCCGCCGAGCAGCAGGACGGGGTAGCTCAGGGAGTTCTGGAAGGTGCGGGCCGTGCGGGTCGCGACGAACAGGGCGGCCATCAACGTGGCGGCGCCCGCGGTGGCGACGGCGGTGGCCAGGAGCCCCACGGCGAACACGCCGGGATGCGGCACATCGGGAACGGTGCCGAAGCCGAGGATCGCGACGGCGGCGACCTCCAGCACCGTCAGCAGGCTGATCGCGGTGGTCACCCAGACCCGGCTGAGGACCACCCGGGCGAAGTCGGCCGGCGCGGCGATCTGCAGCTCCAGCGTGCCGAGCCAGCGGTCGTTGTCCACGACCTCCCCGGAGATCAGCATGGCCATGCTCCACACCCCCATCAGTACGGGGGCGATGAGACCGTTGGCGAGGAGGTCGGGACGCCCGTTGTGCCGGATCAGGAGCAGGAAGACAGCGGCGAGCAGCGGGGTGCGCACCAGGTCGATGAGGTAGTCGCGGTGGGTCAGCACCAGGCGGCCCTGGAACCGGCCGGCGGCCGCGAGCAGGCTCACCGGTTCACCACGCTGCGCGTCTCGTTGCGGTGCACGAGCTGGAGGTAGACCTCTTCGAGGCCGGGCAGTTCGGTGCGGACCTCGGTGACGCCCCGCTCGACGACGAAGGCGAGCACGCGGCCCACGGCTTCCTTGCTCGCCACCGTCACGACCGTGGTCCCGTCGTCGGCGGGCTGTGCGCCGAGGATCCCCGGGAGCGCGCGCACCAGGTCGAGCAGGGGCTGCTCGGCCCGGATACGGACGCGTTCCTGGTGCGGGACGAGCCGGGCGAGCGTTCTGGGTGCCTCCGCGGCGACCACCCGCCCGTGGTTGATCATGGTGACGCGGTCGCAGAGCACTTCCGCCTCGGCCAGGTCGTGCGTGGCGAGCAGGACGGTGCGGCCCTCGCCCGCCAGTTGCAGGATCAGTTGGCGCAACTGCCGTGCGGCCAGCGGGTCCAGGCCGTTGGTCGGCTCGTCGAGCAGCAGGACGCGGGGGTCGCCGATGATGCCGCGGGCGAGGTGGAGACGCTGGCGCATGCCCACGGAGAAGGTCTCCACCCGGTCGTCGGCGCGCTCGGCGAGCCCGAGTTCGTCGAGCAGCGCGTCGGTGCGGGCGGCTGCGTCGCGGGTCGTCAGACCGTACAAGGCGGCCCAGTAGCGCAGGTTCTGACGTGCTGTCAGGCGGGGGTAGAGGCCGCGCTCGCCGCCGAAGACGATGCCGAGCAGGGGGCGGATCCGCCGGTGTTCGGTCGCCAGGTCGTGGCCGAGCACCCGGCCGCTTCCCGAGGTCGGCAGCAGCACCGTGGAGAGGATCTTCATCAGGGTGCTCTTGCCCGCGCCGTTCGGACCGAGCAGCCCGTGCACCTCGCCCTGCTCCACGGTGACCGAGACGTCGTCGAGCGCGACGACCGCCGGGCCGCGCCGCGTGCGGTACTCCCGCCGCAGCCCGTGTGTCTCGACGGCCGGTTCACCGCGGCCCGGACGGGCGGCGCCGCCCGTACCGTTTTCGCTGTCCGTCATGGTGCTCCCGTTCCCGTGCGGGTCGTCGGGCTTTTGTCTGCCGGGTGGCGCAGGAGCTTCATGTGCCGGACGGTGCGGCCGCCCGGCCGCCGTCGGTCGCCTCCTCGAGCCACTCCCGCCGGGCGGCGCCGGTCACCAGCAGGAACGAGCCCAGCGGGGTCCGCGCGACGAGATGACGCCCGACGTCGTCCAGGCGCAGCCGGTCGGCCGGCTCGCCTTCCAGGGGTACGCCGAACAGCGGCAGCCCCGCGTCGAGCAGCCGCCGGGCGCCGATGCCGCGGTGGGCGAGGTCGGAGGCGAGGTCCGCGAGACGGCCGCCCTCGCCCTCGACGCCCGACTGGGCGAGCAGCGCGGGCGCCCGGACCGGGCTGCTCCAGCGTGCCGTCGTACGGGCCGCGCGCAGCAGCCGGGCGCGTACCGCGGCGGTCCGGGTGTGCGGCAGTGTCACGGCGGGGCGCCAGCCCAGCCGGGCCATGGCACGCAGGGCCTCCCGCCACTCCGGCCATAGACCGGTCCTGGCGAGGTCGGCGCGCAACTGCCGTACACCGGTGGTGTCGAGGTGCTGGAGCAGCAGCGCCAGGTCCAGCAGGTCACGGGTGCGGAAGGGGCGTTCCCAGCGCTCCGCCACCAGGGCGACCGCACAGGCGGCCAGGGGGGAGCGGGAGGGACGGGTCAGCTGCCACGCCGGGGCGCGGACCTCGGTCACGATCTCCGCGGTGAACAGGCCGACGGCGTAGGGGTCGGGGGACGGTCCGGGGGCCGGGCTGCGGAACTCGGCTCCCAGGTGCAGGGGCACACGGTCGCCGGTCCTGGCGGGGCTCACGGTGAAGGCCGCCAGGTCCCAGCCGTTCGCGGCCAGATGGCGGGCGCAGTTCCACAGGTCCGCGTGGCCGGGGCAGACGACGTCGAGATCCCCGGCCGCTCGGAGCACCCCGGGCGGGTAGAGGCCGGCGATCGTCATGCCCTTGAGCAGGCGGACACCGGGCGCCGCCGTCTGCAACCGCGGCCAGATCCGGCGGTAGTGGTCGATGCGCTCCCGGTGCAGGCGCAGTTCCGCCGCCTCCGCGCCGGTGAGGGCCAGGCCGTCCCGGGCCCACAGGCTCAGCAGCGTCGCGGCGAGTTTGTGGCGGCTGTCGCGGGCGGTTCGCACGACGGCCTCCCGCGACATCCCGGGCCCGGCGCCGAGCAGGGCGAGGACGGTCGCGGCCGACACCTCGACGCCCGTCGCCGTTTCGGTCGGTGCATCAGTCAACGCCGGCTCCGCCCCGGTGCACGAAGGTGGACGGAGCCCGCGGGCCGGGGGACTCCGTGGTGGCCGAAGAAGAACGCGATCAGGACCGCTGGAGGGCGAACAGGCCCGGATCCGGATCCCGATCGCATCCGGCGGACGATTACCTGCCCGGCTTCGGGCGGACCTTGACCTGCTTGAAGGCGACGCTCACGGGACCCTCCTTGATGTGGTCGGTCATGGAAAGTAGCCTCAGCGTATTGCCCTTTAATGGTTCATGACAACGATGCGACGTGTTTCGCATACAGATGACGTGGTGTGCCGCACGGGTGCTGTCCCGGGCCCGGCGGACGAGCGGAACGCCGGAGGAGCATGACGGTCCACGAGTGGTTGAGAGCTCCCCGGACTCATGATCCGGTAAGGCGCCGCACCTATCCCGACGACGTCTATTTCCGGGAAATGGCGGCATTGCTCGACGGCTGGGAGACGGAAAAGGCCGACCGGGCACTGCTGCGGTCGACCTTCGTGATGTTCAAGCCGGACGCCGTGGTCGGGCGGCGCGTCGAACCCGCGCTCGCCTTCCTGGCGGGGCACGGCTTCGAGCCCCTCGGCGCCCTGACCGTAGGGGTCGACGCGCGGGTGTGCCGGGAGCTGTGGCGCTACCAGATCAACGCGGCGCCGCTGGCGGTCATCCGGGCCGTGGACATGATTCTCGAGTCCGGCCCGCCCTGCCTCTTCGTCGCGCTCCGCGACACCCGGGCCCCCGACCGTACGGGGACGACCGCGACGGAACGCCTCGCCGGGCTGAAGGGGTCGTCCAAGAACCGTTCGGCACAGGGCGGTTCACTGCGCGGGGCGCTCGGATGCGAGCTGATGTGCCTCAACTTCCTGCACACGCCCGACGATCCCTCCGACCTGATCCGCGAGGTGGGCGTCCTGCTGCCCGGACGGCGAAAGGAGGCGCTGTCCCTGCTGGCCGCCGACGCGGGCCCGCACGGCGCCGCCGAACCGGCCGCCATGGCGGGCGAGTTGTACGCCGCCCATCCGGCCCACCGCCTCACCCGGCCCGCACCCTCGGGGGGCATCTCGCGCCGCCAGGCCCACCCCGGCTCGCTGCTGGCGCGGGTGGAGGAACTGGCCGCGGGCGGCGACGGGCTTCCGCTGTGGGACCGTATCGTGATCGCCGCGGAACTGGTGGAGGGCCTGCCCTCCGAGGGCCGGCCGCTGATAGGCCCGCCGCCCGGCAAGCGCCTCACCCACCCCCGCGCGGTCCGCCCCGCCGGGCCCCCTCCTGCCGCGGCAGGCCCCCCGGCCGCCGCCGCGGCGGACCGCTGAACGCACCTGACCCCGCCCGGGAAAGCCCCGGCCACCAGGAGGAAGGCACCCATGCCCGACGACGACGTCGAAATGCACGGTCCGGCGAACGGGGAGGGACCGCCCCGCCGGTACGGGCCCGTCGCCCGGGTCGCCGTGCTCTCCGACGTGCACGCCAACATCCCCGCCCTCGACGCGGTGCTCGCCGAACCGGACGTCGCCGCGGCCGACCTCGTCGTCCTGTGCGGCGATCTGACCTGGGGACCGCAGCCGCAGGAGACGTACGAACGCATCGTCGCGCTGGGCGGGCGCGCCCTGTGCGTACGCGGCAACGCCGACCGCTACGCCGCCCAGATCGGCACGGCCGCCCGGGCCGCCGACACCCCGCGCCAGGCATGGATCGCCGCACAGCACTCGCCCGAGGCGATCGCCTTCCTCGGCCGCCTCCCCTTCGGAGCCGTCGTCGAGATCGACGGGCTGGGACCGGTGCACTTCTGCCACGGTTCGCCGCGCAGCGACCACGAACTGGTCACCCCGGGGACACCGCCCGAACGGTTCGCGGAGCTGTCCGCGGCCATCGACGCGCGGGTCCTGGTCACCGGACACGCGCACCTCCAGTTCGACCGCGCCGTGGCGGGCCTGCGCAGCGTGAACCCGGGCAGCGTCGGACTGCCGTACCACACGGGCGAACCGGGCACCGCGTACTGGGCGCTGCTGGGCCCCGGTGTCCGGCTCAGGACCACCCGCTACGACGTCGCGGACGCCGTCGCGCGCGCCCGCCGCGCCGCCGACCCGGACGCGGAGCGCTACGCGGACACCCTGTCGAACGCGCCCGATCCGGAACAGATCGTCGTGGAGGCCGAAACCCGGATCTTCGTGAATTGACCTGCGCCGCCATCACCTGCCGATCGTGCGCGGAAACGGTGTATTGATCGTCCACGGGACCGCGAAATGATCGCGGTCCGCAACCGGGACCGTACGGTCGACGGAATTCACCGTTCCGTCAAATACGGGAAAAGCAAGAAGAGTTGATGGTTTGCTTCCGGCATGTCGTTGACATGCCGGCTCACCATGTGTTGACCTGTTCACGCAGAAAATGAAAGTTGTTTGGCACGTTTCTCTGGCACCGTTCCCGGCAGGAGGAATCCATGCGAACAGCTCCGCTTCCCACCGCGAAATTCCCCACCGACGTCACCCCCACGTCGACCCCGGCGCCCGTGATGCTGCTGCCTCGCCTGGTCGAACGCATGATCACGGACCGGCAGGCCGTACACATCGTCAAGTTCCGCACCACCTGCACCGACTGCGTGCCGAACTTCTGAGCACAGCGTCGCGTGTCGGCGGACAGCCGACAGCGTCCGCCGACCTGCGCGTGGTCACCGACATCGTCGCGGGACACCTGCGCGCCGCCTCCCGGGGACTGTGCGTCCTGGCCGTCGACGGCCTGTCGCTCGAAGCGGCCGAGCCCGCGTTCGCCCACGCCCGGGTCCGGCCACTGCGCTCCACCTTCCCCAGTACGTCGACGACCGCCTGGCTCACCGCGGTCACCGGCACCGACCCCGCTGTCCACGGCGCCGTAGGCATGGTCTACCGGGCACCCGGCGCCGACTGCGTCACCCACCTCGTCACCGGCGACACGTACGCCTTCGGCCCCCACCGCCCGCCCGGGAACGCCCTGCTGCACGCCGGACCGACCCTCTTCGACCGCGCGACCGAGTCCGGCCGGGCCGCCCTCGCGATCGGCGCGGAACTGGAACGGCTGACCGGCGAGTGGGCGGGCGCCCTGCTGCACGGCGCCCGGATCGTGCCGTCACCCGCTGCCGCCGCCACCCTCACCACCGACCCGGTGACCGTCGCCGAGCGGACCGTCCGCGAGGTCGGGACCGTCCTCGCGCACCCCTTCCACGCCCCGCTCCTGGTGTGGGCCTACGTGAACCTCGACGATCACATCCACCGGGCCGGCTACGACACCCGGCTGCGCGAGGCACTGCTGCTGCTCGACACGGCGGCCGCCCGCTGGGCCGACGCCGGCTGGAGCGTCCTCGCCCACGCCGACCACGGCCAGGTGCAGGTGACCCCGGATACGGCCCTCGCCGACGCCTGGGCACACCTCGACGCCCCCGCCAACTGCCGCATGCCCGGCGGCGGCGCAGGCCGAGTCCGCTGGCTCTACCCGCTGCCCGGGCGCGAGGAGAGCGTGGCGAACGCGCTGCGCGACACGCTCGGCGCCCACGCCCTCGTCCTCACCCCCGACGACCTGCACGCCCGCGGACTCCTGTCCGCGACACCCGTCGTCCGCGACCGCATCGGCGAGGTGATCGCCCTGGCCGCCTCCCCGCGCTTCCCTGTACCCGACCCCACCGTGGCCTGGGAACACGGATCCGTCAGCGACGGCGAGACGCTCGTACCGCTGGCCCTCTGGAACCCCGCACCCGACCCCACCCCCGCACCCGACCTCGTCCTGCCCTGATCCCCGGAACGTCACGACACGATAGGAGAACCCGTGAGCACGGTCGTGTTCCGCAACAAGACCGGTGGTTCGCAGACCCTGCACGCGACACCGGGACAGCGCCTCCTGGACGTGCTGCGCCTCCACGGCATCCCCGCCAACGCCGTACTCGCCCACCGCGACGGGCAGGTGATCCCCGAGGCGACGGCCGTCATCGGAACCGACGACATCATCGAGGTCCGCCAGGTACGCCACTACGACCTCGACGTGCTGCGCCGGCCCAAGGAGCACGTCTACGCCGCCCCCGACCCCGTCTACACCAAGTCCGTCCTCTTCGACCACGGCGGCACCCTGGAGCGGCGCACCGAGCAGTTCACCGCGCAGACCTTCGTGACATACGTCGAGGAGACATTCCTCCAGAGCATCGCCGCCGGCGCCACCATGCGGGCGGGGGACCGGGTCGTCATCGGGCTCTCCGGCGGCCGGGACAGCGTCGCCTACCTCAAACTCCTCGAACGCACCCGCGGCCGCTGGCCCGACGTCGACATGACCGCGGTGACCATCACCGGACTGCCCGACTGGGACGAGCCCGCCACCTTCCGCACCGCCCTGGACGCCTGCGCGGGACTCGGCGTGGACCACGTGATCGTCACCGCCGACGACGTGGCCGAACTGTTCAAACTGCGCGAGCCCTTCGTCGACGTCATGAACAAGGTCGTTGCCGGAGAACACCGCAACATGAACATGGTCATCGGCCACCAGGTACTGCGCCGCATGCTCGAACAGGAAGCCGAACGCAGGGGCGCGCCCGTCGTCGCGTTCGGCTTCAACGCCGACGACCTGGTGGCCAGCATGGTCACCTGGTTCACCACCGGCTACCGGATGGGCGGCATCCCCGTCCGCGAACTCGGCTCCCTGCGGTACGTCTTCCCGCTGTACCGCATCACCAAGAAGGAACTCACCCTCTACCTGGAACTCGTCGCCCCCGGCCTCAACCGGCAGGGAGCACCCGGCCGCTTCACCACCGGCTCCGACGAACGCTCCCTCGCCTACGCCGTGGCCGACCACCTCTACGACCTGTGGCCGGGCATCGACTACTACCTCTTCAACGCCTTCGAGAACGTCCAGCGCACACTGCTGCCCCTTCTCGACGACCTGTGCCGCGTCTGCGGCGGACGGTACGTACTCCAGGAGGGCGTGGCCAACCCCGCGGGCCTGTGCGACGTCTGCGGATTCCTGCACCGGCAGGAGGCACTGCGGGCGGACGCCGTATGAGCGGTGCCCGCCGCCCGGACGGTCCCCCCTGGTACCTCGACTTCTTCGGGGAGGACTTCTGGGCCGTCGCGGCCCACGAATACACGGCCGAGCGCACCCGGGCGGAGACCGACTACCTCGCCGCCGTCCTCGACGCCTCGGCCCCCGGCCGCCGCGTCCTCGACCTGGGCTGCGGCACCGGCCGCCACGCCGTCGCCCTCGCCGCACGGGACTTCCGTGTCACCGGGGTCGACGCCGGCGCCTGGGCCCTGGAACGCGCCGCGGCCGGCGCCGCCGCGGCAGGCGTCCGCGCCGACTGGCTACGACTCGACCTGCTGCGCGAACTGCCCTGGCCTGTCGGCGAGTTCGACGCCGTCGTCTGCGTCCAGTCGTTCGGCTGGGGCAGCGACGCCCAGCAACTGCGCCTGCTCCAGGAGGCCCGCCGCGTCCTCGTCCCGGGCGGACTGCTGGTCCTGGACCACTCCAGCATCCTGGCCATCACCGGACACTACGTGCCACAAGCCACCTTCAGGACCGAGGGACTGCGCGCCGACTTCCGCCGCACCTACCGCGTGACCTGCGGCCGCAGCGTCGGCGAGATCGAGATACGGCGGGGCGACGCGGAACCGGTGATCATCCACGACGACGTCCGCATGTACCAGCCCGCCGAACTGCGCGACCTGCTGACCCGCGCCGGCTTCACCGTCGAACGCGTCGACGCGGACTTCACCGTCGGCCGCGAACCCGCCCCGACCACGCGCTACATCCAGTTCATCGCCCGCAACCCGGGAAACCGGGCCGGGGCGGTCACGGCATGGGAACCGGCGCGGCAGACCCGTCCCCCCGCCGTGGACCTGCGCTGGTCGCCGGACGAGATCGACTTCGTACGGCCCGCGGTCGACGCCGCCTTCCGCAGCGCCTACGACGACGGCCACCTCACCGAACTCGCGCGCGCCTACCCCCTGACCGACCCCTACGCCGCGCACCTGGCCGCACCCGTCCTGTCCGGCCACTTCGGGCGGGAACTCACGCCCGACATGGTCACCGCCGGGGCGGGCGCCACCGGCCTGCTGCACGCCTGCGCGACGCTGGCCGTACCCGGACCGGTGCTGCACCTGGCCGGCGGACACCCCGATCTGCCCCGCTGGGCCGCCCGCCTCGGCGCCAGGACCATCACGACCCGGTTCGAGGACCTGATCACCGACCTCGACCGGCACACACCCTCGGTCCTCGTACTGGACCGCCCCACGATCACCGGAGACCTCTACACAAGAACGCGGCTGGACGAGATCACCCGGGCCGCCCGCGCATGCGGCACCACCGTCGTCCTCGACGAGGCGTACGCCGTCTACGCCGGGCCCGACGCGAGCTGCGTCCCGGCAGTCGCCGAGCACCCCAACCTGATCGTGCTGCGCAGCATGTCCAAGGGATACTGCTGCGGCGGACTGCGCGTCGGATTCGCCGTCGCCGCACCCGAGTTGACACACCGGCTGCGCGAGACCGCACCACCCCTCGGCGCGGGCGCCACGGGTCTCGCCGTCGCCCTGCGTCTCCTCGGCCAGGGTGATGTCTTCGCCGGACTGCGGGCCAGGATCGCCGAGGTGAAGCCGGCCGTGGCCGGCACACTGCGGCGGGCCGGCCTGAAGGTCGCCGAAGGAGCCGACTGCCTGCCCTGGGTGACGGTGGACGGGGAGCCGGCCGCGAGCGCGGTGTGGGACAAGCACGGGATACGGGTGAAGGAGATCGGTGCCACCGGGGCCGTGGGCGGGGGGGGTTCCTGAGACAGGCCCCAAACCGGGGCCCGCGGGGGGGCGGGGGGAGGGTCCCACAACCCCAACCCCCCCCCCAACCCCCTCTCCCCCACC
>NZ_JBVJCT010000002.1:516209-534998 GCF_055588305.1 Streptomyces sp. NPDC042002
GACATCGCTCAACGAGTGGGTTTTGGGAACAGCAGGGGCGCGGGGGAGGGGATGTCGGTCCCACGGGGCCCTTGTCCGTCCCAGGCACAACACACCCCCCCGAAGCGGCGTCCGGCGGCGGGCCGGGCGAGGGTCCCGACGGCCCCGGCCGCCGCGACAGCCCGTTCTACAAGATCGCCGTACCGCTCTCCGAGATCCGCCTGACCGCCTTCCGCGACGCGTTCGCCGATGCCGGGTAGCCTCACCGGCCTCGTCGCCGGAATCCATCACGGCATCGACGCCGACGAGGCGATGCGCTGGGTCGCCCGGCTCACCGAGTGGGACCGCTACCAGGGATCGGCCGGCATCGCGGCCGCGGCCGACTTCGTGGCGGCCGAGGCCGAACGCGCCGGACTGGCCGGGGTGGAGATCCTGGACTTCCCCGCCGATGGCCGCACCCGGTGGTGGACGTTCACCGCGCCCTCCTCCTGGACCCCGCGCTCCGCCCGCCTGTCCGTCCCGGGCCGGACCGCGCTCCTCGACTACCCCGCCCAGCCCTACGCCCTCGTCGCCCACTCGGCCGCCGCACACGGCGAAGCCCCCCTCGTGCGCGCGCAGGACGACCGATGGCCACCGGGCGCGGTGGTCCTGATCCCGTCGGCGCAAGGACTCGACGCGAAACTGCTCACCCGGATGCGCGACGAGCGGGCGAGCGGCTTCTGCGTGACGACCGGCTCCGACCGGCTGGACGCGGCGGGCCGCGTCGAACTGCCCGGCGACAGCGCCCTGTTCGGATTCAGCGTGGTCCCCGGCCAGATGGACGCACTGCACGCCGCCCACCGCAGGGGCGAACGCGCCCGCGTGACCGTCGACGTCGACACCACCCCCGCCCGGATGCCGGTGGTCGTCGCCCGCACCCCGGCGGGACCAGCCGCCCCGCCACCGACGCCGCCCGACGCCTGCCTGATCACCGCGCACCTCTGCCATCCCGCCCCCGGCGCCAACGACAACGCCTCCGGGGTCGCGGCCGCCCTCGCGGCCGGACGGGTCCTTGCCGCCCGCCCGCTGCGCCGCCCCGTCGGGTTCGTCTGGGCGCCCGAGTTCGTCGGACTGGCCGCCTACGTCCACCGGCTCGTCGAGGAGCGCGAGGAACCGCTGCCCATGATGGCGGTCGATCTCGACATGGTGGGCCAGGACCAGCGGCGCTGCGGAGGCCCGCTGATCGTCGAACACAGCCCGGAATACCTCCCGCACTTCGCCAACGCCGTGGTCGAGGCCTGCGTGCGCGCCCTGCCGCCCGCCGCCCGCTCCTACAGCGGAGCCGTCGGCTGCGACGTGTGGGCATGGCGTACGACCCCGTTCGTCGGCGCCTCCGACCACGCGGTACTCGCCGACCGTGCGATCGGCTGTCCCGCCGTCCAACTGGGCCACTGGCCCGACCGGTTCAACCACTCCGGCGCCGACACACTCGACAAGGTCGACCCGCAGGAACTGCGCAGGTCCGCCGCTATCGCCGCGTCCGCCGCCGCCGTCGTCGCGACGGCCGGCCCCCCGGAGGCCGACCGGATCGCCCGCCTCCTCACCCGTTGGACGGCCCGCCGGATGACCGCCTGCCTGCCACCCGACGACGACCCGTCCGCCGCCGCCCTGCTGACCCGCCGCTGGCAGTACGGCCGCGACGCCCTGGACACCCTGCGACCGCTCGGCGCCGGCCCCGGCGTCCTCGACCGGCAGGACCGCCTCCTGGCCGGCCTGCACCACACACTCACAGCGGCCCGGGACGACATACCCGCGCCACGGCACGAGGGACCGCGCCTGCACAGGGCACTACACAGGGCATGGCCGGGCCCCTTCAACCTCCGCGCCCTGATGGGAGCCGTGGACGAGACCCACCGGCAGTGGTTCCTGCGCCGGCTCGCCGACGACCGGGGCCGGTTCTACGCCTCCGCGATGGCCCTGGCCCAGAGCGTCGACGGAGTCTGCGGCACGGCGGACGTGATCCGCACCGCCCAGCTCGACGCGGGGATCCGATGGGAGCCGGGCTTCGGGGAACGCTTCCTGGCCGCCACGGCAGGAGCGGGCTGGGTGAAGGAAGAGGAACAGGAACGGGAGCGGGAAGGGGAGTGGGAGCAGAGTTGAGTACGCCGCATGTCACCGTCACTGTCACCGACGCCATCGACGACGTCGACACCGTCCAGTGGGAACAGCTCGCCGCGGCGAGCGCGGCGCCCGTCCACTACACGCCCGCCTACCTGCGGGCCTACCAGACAAGCCCGTTGAGCCCGTTCCTCGCGGCCCGCTACCTGACGGTCGCCGCCGCGGGCCGCACCCTCGCCGTCCTGCCGTGCTACCTCCAGAAGCAGGGCGACCCGTACGGCTTCCTGCGCGGCGTCGGCATCCAGGAGGCCGACGGCCCCGCGCTCCTCGGGCACAACTGGTACTGCTACGACACCCGCGTACCCGTACGGGCGACCGGCCCCGCACAACAGGCCCGCGTCCTGGGAGCCGTACTGGACACCCTGCGCGAACTGGCGGCCGCCGACGGCGCCCGGACCACCGGACTCGTCAGCGTCGCCGAAGGCGACCCGGTCCTCGACGCCGCCCGGAACAAGGGATGGCGGGTGGAACCGATCGTCACCCGCTTCCAGCTC
The DNA here is from genome assembly GCF_055588305.1 of Streptomyces sp. NPDC042002. Classification (NCBI taxonomy): domain Bacteria; kingdom Bacillati; phylum Actinomycetota; class Actinomycetes; order Kitasatosporales; family Streptomycetaceae; genus Streptomyces; species Streptomyces sp. NPDC042002. Next base: position 518,840 of record NZ_JBVJCT010000002.1, read on the forward strand.
CCGCTGCACGGTACGGCGGGAGACCCCTTCGACTCCTACGACACCTACCTCGCCACCCTGGGCAGCCGCACCAGGCGCACGATCCGCCAGTACCTGCGGCGCGCCGCGGACGCGGGCGTCACCACCGCCGTCGAGGCACCCCGCCCCGACGTCCTGCGGACGGTGGGCGACCTCACCCGCCGCACGGCAGCCAAGTACGGCAGCGCCGGCATGTATCCCGAGCCTGCCTTCACCGACTTCGTCATGGCCCTGGGCGACAGCGCCCGCGTCGTCCGCGTCGACCGCGGCGGCCGGATGCTGGCCGCCGCGGTCGTCCTCCTCGACGACGAGCGACTGCACATGTGGGCGGGCGGCACCAGCCACGCCACCCTCGACGGCTTCAGCCCCAACTACCTTCTGTGGGCCACCGAAATCCGTACCGCCATCGAGTGGCGAAAACGCTGGGTGGAGGGCGGCCGCAGCAACCAGCCCATGAAGACCCGCCACGGCATGAGACCCCTGCGCCTGTTCGCCTGCATCGCCCCACCCGACGCCTGACCGGACTTCACCTGGAAGTCCGCACCTGGCGCCCGCGCTGACGGACTTCGCAAGGACGAGCTCCCGGCCCGCACCGGAAGAGCACCGACCCGATCGTCGACCACCTCGGCGGCCGGCAGCAACTGACGGCCTGGCCGGACCGCCACGGCTGACCGGGCGGATCCACGTCCTCCTGGGCCATCTCGGCCGACACGGCGACGACCCCGCGGTACTTGCCGCCGTACGGCAGGCCAGAGGCCAGGACCCTCACCCCGACGGCCTGCGCGGGCGCACCGACCGGGTGAAGAACCCCGGCGAGGCCGGTGACCGGCACCGGCGGCGACCACACGGCGCCACGCCCGCCCGCAGCCTTCCGCAACACCCTTCGGGTCTGTTGCACAAGCGGCTCGCTTCGTGCGGACTCCGGCGTTCCCGGCTCCGGCGATCGGCCGACCGGATGAAGTTGTCCCACGTGTTGTCGGCACGGCGCCGAGCAGCGGAACGAGCGCGGTTCGTGTTCTTACGATGCCGCCAGGAGCGCCCCGGCGAGCAGGGCCCGTGCGAGTCGCCCCCGTGCGATGCGGGCCTCTTCGACTCGGCTTCTTCGACTCCAGAAATGGCGGAATGCATGAGACCGATGATCTGTGGCCGACCCCGGACCTGGGCGGCTGTCGGCGCGACAATCGTGTTCCTGGCGGGGGCGGCAGCCGCCGGCCCCCCGGCGGCGGCGCACGACGACGGCCTCGGGCCCGCCATCGAGGCGATCATGCACAAGCCCGGCTACGAGCACGCGCAGTGGGGTGTGCTGGAGACGGACCCGGAGAGCGGCCGGGTGATCCACTCCCGGTTCGCGAACCAGTTCTTCGTCCCCGGCTCGACGGTCAAGCTGGTCACCATCTCGACCGCCTGGCGTACCGTCGGTCCGAACCACCGCTTCACCACTCCGGTGATGGCGACCGGCACCCGCGCCGGGTCGACGCTGCACGGGAACCTGGCGCTGGTCGCCCAGGGCGACCTGACCATGGGCGGGCGCACCAAGCCCGACGGCTCGGTGGACTACACCGACATCGACCACACCGAGGCCGCGATCCCCGGCGCGACCCTCACCCCTGAGAACCCGCTCGCCGGCATCAACCAGATCGCCCGGCAGATCCGCAAGGCCGGCATCACCCGGGTCGACGGCAACGTCGTCATCGACCCCCGCCTGTTCAACCTCCCGGATCTGAGCCCGCAGCCCACCCCGCTGATCCTCAACGACAACCTGATCGATCTGCTGACGACCCCGACCAGGCCCGGGCAGGCGGCCAAGCTGTTCTGGCGCCCGCAGGTCTCGCCGTACCACGTCACCTCCACCGTCCGGACGGTCTCCAGCGGCGGGACCACCTCCGTCAACGTGACCGCCTCGCCCGACGGCACCCAGATCCACCTCACCGGCACCATCGCCGCGGGTTCGCAGCCACTGCTGCGGGTCTCCGACATCAAGGACCCGAACGCCTTCGGCCGTACCGCGCTGATCGAGGCCCTCGGCCGCGCCGGCGTCACCGTCACCGCGCCGCCCACCGGCCCCAACCCGCAGGACCAGCTGCCCCACTCCTACCGCCACGACCCCCGCGTCGCCGCGTACGTCTCCCCGCCGTACAGCCAGTACGCCAAGCTGATCCTCAAGGTCAGCCACAACCTCGGCGCGAACCTGGCCCTGTGCAACATGGCCGTCGCGCGCGGCAGCAGGAACTGCTTCGACGCGTTCCCGATCGAGCACGAATTCCTCACCAACGTCGCGAAGATCGACCCGAAGCAGTTCCAGCTCGCGGACGGGCGCGGCGGCGTGCCGGCCGAGCGGGTCACCCCGAACGGCCTCGTCGAGCTCCTCACCTACTGGCTGCACACCCCCGACGCCAAGGCCTTCCGCAGGCTGCTCCCGATCCTCGGCGTCGACGGCTCGAACGCGATGTCCTGCACCACGAACTGCCCGGCCAAGGGCAAGGTCTTCGCCAAGCCCGGCACCATTCTCGGTGACGACGAGCTGAACCAGCAGCTCGCGGCCTCGGCCCAGAACGAGGCCGGCTACCTGAAGACCGACGACGGCCGCCTGCTGACCTTCTTCGTCGGCGTCAACGGTGCCGCCAGCCCCGACCTCCAGAGCTTCCTCAGCATCTTCAACGACGTCAACCAGATCACGGCCATCCTCCAGGAGCAGGCCTCGGCACACCACTAGCGCGACGGAGTCCAGCCGATCAGACAGCGGTGCAGCCGCCCCCGACGGGGCGGCTGCACCGCTGTCCGCGGACTCAGCTGGTGAACGTGAACCAGTTGATGTTGGTGAAGTCCGAAGTGCTGCCCGAGAAGACCAGGTAGACGTCGTGGACTCCGGTGGCGGAGGCGGACATGTTCGTGGGAACGGTCTGCCAGGTCTGCCAGCCGCCGTTGTTGCCGAAGTCGATCTCGGCGATCTTCGTGCCGCTGGTGCTGTCGAGCCGCACCTGGACGGCACCGCTGACACCGGCGGCCGCGCCCGACGCCAGCCGGGCCTTGAACTGGTTCGGGGAGGCCGAACCGAAGTCGACGGAGGAGAACTTCAGCCAGTCGCCGTTCGCGATGTAGCCCACGTCGCTGCCGCCGCCGGTGTCGGAGCAGCTCTCGGTGGTGGTCCCGCTCTGTGCCGAGTAGGACTCGGCCTGAATGGTGCTGTAGGCGCTGACGGTGCCCGAGCCGCCCCCGGATCCTCCGCCGGAGCCGCTGCCGGCGCCCAGGGTGATGCTCCACGAGGTGGGCGCCCCGTCCTGGATGTGCCCGTCGACGGGGGCCGAGCCGGTGGGGCCGACGTCGTCGTAGGGGAAGGCGTAGCCGATGCTGGCGTACTTGTGGACCAGCCGCGCGTAGTGGTTGGTGACCGAGTCCGTGTAGTACTGCGAGGGTGTCACGCCGTCGGGGTTGTTGTTCCCGCCCGAGACCAGGAGCGAGCTGCGGTTGAGCGCGGCGGCGAGCCGTGCGGCGATCGCCCCGCGGGCGTCCCCGCCGGAGTTGTAGAGGGGACCCGACGCACAGCCGAAGATGTCGACGGCGCTCGGCTTGGTGAACGGCACGCCGTTGGTGTTGAGACCGGAGAAGACGATGGCGTTGCCGGAGACGGTGCCGGTGTAGGAACCGATGCTGCCCTGGCCGTTGATGGTCAGCGGGGTGGAGGCGTAGTGGCTCCAGACCCGGTTCAGGTAGTCGTTCCAGTAGCCGCCGAAGTCCACCGGTGAGTGCGAGGGTGCCATGACGCGCAGCACCCCGCCGGAGGAGTCGGTGACCACCAGTCTGTCCCAGGGCGCTCCGTCGGAGGCGTGCTGGGTCTGCAGGCCGGAGGCGATGGAGGCGAGGGCGCCGGCGGGCAGCGGACTGACCGACTGGGTGCCTCCGCTGCCGGTGCTGGCCATCGAGATCGGCAGCGCGACCATGTCGACGTAGGAGATGTTGGCGTACAGGTTGGCGCTGTTGAAGGTGAACTCGCAGAACGTCCAGTTGGTGGCCCAGTTGGGGTCGGAGCTCACCAGGGCGGGCTGCACCACGCCGGGCGGGGAGCCCGGGTTGACGAAGAACTGGAGTTTCTGCCCGACCGAGAACCAGACACGGCCGCCGATGATGTAGTCGGTCAGCGTGATGGTCTTGGCGGCCGAACCGGAGGCACCCAGCGCGATCGAGTAGTCGGCGATGGGGGTCACCGCGGACGACGGGTTGGGCAGCCGGTTCAGGGCGCCGTTCGCCGAGACGAAGACCGGCCAGCCGCTGCTGTCGGTGCCGGATATGTAGGCGTAGACGGTGTCCTGGCCGGAGTTGTTCGCCAGTTTCACGGGGAGCGAGACGCCCGCTGCCGCAGCGGTGGAGATCAACGGCGAGATGGGTGAGAGCGGGCTGAGTGCGGCCGTACCGGTGATGGCACCGGCCGCGGTCAGGAAGGAACGTCGGGAAACCACAGGGGCCCTCCCGGAGGGGTGATGGTCCGTCAGCAATGTGACGGGCGGGGGGAGTTGGTTCGTGCGCGGTTCTGTGCGGGGGTGACGTTATTGGACTGGACCAATACAGTCAAGGTTGCGGAACCATTACCTCCACGTAACAGCGCTCACGCCTCACCGGAAACCCCCGCGCCTGAGGTCCACGCGGTCCGGGGAGCGACCATGCGGTGCCTGATGAGCCGGCACCGAGGTGGCCCGTCAGATCGAGGTCAGCGCCGAGGGAATGCGGAACTGGGTCAGGCAGGACACGATCGACCAGGGTCCGGGGGCGCCGGGAGAGCTGACGACGGCCGAGTGTGAAGAGCTGTGCCGGCTGCGGAGGCTGGCCGCCGAGCAGGCGCAGACGATCGAAGTGCTGCGAAGAGCGGCGGTCTTCTTCGCGAAGGAGAGCGCTCGATGAGCGAGGTGTACGCGTTCGTCTTGCCGAACACGCTCCATCAGCGGTGTCCCGGCAGATTCGCCACGCGGTCCGCTTACGATGGCGCGGTGAAGTTCGTGATGGTGCCAGGCGGTTGGCAGGGAGGGTGGGCGTTTGACGCGGTGGCGGCCGAGCTGCACCGCGACGGTCACCAGGTCGACGCGGTGACCCTGGCGGGGCTGGAGCCGAACGGCCCGGTCGACGTGGACCGGCCGCCGAATCTCGACACCCACATCGACCAGGTGGCCGAGATCGTCGACTGCGGTGGTGAAGGGCCCCTCGCGCTGTGCGGGCACAGCTACGGCGGGATGGTGATCGCCGGTGTCGCGGACCGGCTCGGTGACCGCCTTGATCAGCTCGTCTTCATCGACGCCTACGTCCCGCAGGACGGTGATTCGTGCTGGTCCCTGACCAGCGACCGGTTCCGGCACCTGTTCATGGCCGGTGCCCGCGACGACGGCCGCTGGGTGGCGGTCCCCTGCGGGGCCGACCCGCGCGCACGACCGCACCCGCTGGCGAGCTTCCTCCAGTCGCTCAGGCTGCGGAGCGACCCCGGACGCGCGGTCGGCCGCACGTTCATCAGCGGAGGCGCGTGGCCGGGCAGCCCGTTCGCGGCCGTGACCGAACGGCTGCGCCACGACTCGGGCTGGCGGGTGCACGAGATTCCCGTCGGCCACAACATCGCCCGTCGCGATCCGGGCGGTCTCGCGGCCGTCCTCGGGGCGCTCCCGCCGGCCGGCGGGAGCGCGTGACGCTGATGCGGCCCTGACCGGGAGCCGGTGCTCAGCACACCGCCGCCGGGGCCGCGGGGCGCTCCCGGGCCGCCGCCGTGCTGCTCGTGTCCGCGTAGCGGGTGCCGGCCGCCTGCGCCGCCGGCGGTTCGAGCGCGGCGAGTTCGGCCGCGGACGGTCCCGAGGGGCGCGTAGGCGGTGCGAACGTACTCGCCGGTGAACCGGGGCATCGTCAACCGGGTGTCGCCCGCGCTCAGTTCGCTGCTGTCGGGGAGCGCGCCGGTGAGCGGACCACGGCCGAGGGGCGAGTACGCGACGAACGCCACGCCGTGTTCCGCAGCCGCGGGGACCGCCGACGTCTCGACGGCACGGCCGAGGAGCGACCACTCGGACCGCACCGCGGTGATCGGGTGGACGGCGTGGGCCGCGCGCAGTTCGGGGCCGGTCAACTCGCAGAGCCCCAAGGGGCGGGCCCTGCCCTCCTGGACGAGCTCCGCCATCGCGCCGACGGTCTCCTCCGGGGGAACCGAGAGGTCGCGGCGGTGCGCGTCGTACAGGCCGATCGTGTCGATGCCGAGGCGCTCCAGGCTCGCGTCGGCGCACCGGCGGACGTAGGCGCGGTCGTCGCGGACCTGGTTCCAGGTCCGCGGGCCCGGCTGCCGCACGATGCCGAACTTCGTGGCGAGGAAGCCCCGTTCGCGGTGGAAGCGGACGAAGGGGCCGAGGAGCACCTCGTTCCCGCCGTCCCCGTACAGGTCGGCGGTGTCGGACAGGTGACGCCCGCATGGGGCGGCCTGCGGGGTTTCCTGCGCCTGGACCGGTGCGCTGGGTCCGCAGATGTCACGACCACGGCCTTCGCGCTGATCCACTCTGTGACGGAGCACAGGATCAGACGGAGGCCCTCCTCACGTCCGCTGAACTGCGAAAACGCCGACCAAGTTCGAGCCGCGTTCGACGCCGGACCTTAAATGACAAGCTGCCGGGCCGCTGGTGCCCAGAGACATGACCGGGAGAGCGGGAACAGGCATGGGGCGGGCTCTCCTCGGGTGACGGTGGACGGCTGGGACGGCACGCGGGATCACGCGGGCCAGTGGAGAACGGTGGCGAGGATCTCCCGTGTGCGGTCGGTCAGGTCCTGGCGGTTGTGCTCGATCCAGGAGATGTGCTGGCTGCCGAAGAACGCGGCGACGATGATGCGGGCGATGACGGCGGCGTCGGCGGTGGGCTGCCACGTACACTCGTCCTGGGCGCGTACCAGCAACTCGGTGATGAGCTGGGTGAACCCGCTGAACGGCGTCGGCAGGTCGGCGTTGATGAGGTTCCGCTCGATCTGCAGCCGGGCACCGGCCTGCGCCACCGGATTGTCGCGCAGGAAGACCGCGGTCTGCAGGAGGAACTCGGCGACAGCGTCGAGCGGCGGCAGTTCCCTGGCCATGACCGACTCGGCGACGGCGGGCAACTGCGTGTAGAACTCCTCGGAGACGGCGACCGCCACGGCCTCCTTGTTCATGAAGTGGAAGTAGACCGCGCCTTTGGTCACCCCCGCGCGGTCGGCGATGTCCTGCAGGGTGACGGCGGGGAACCCCTTTTCGGCGAAGGCGCTGGCAGCGGCCTGCAGGAGCTGCCTGCGGGTGTGGCCGGCCCGTTCCTGCTTGAGTTCCCGCGGGGAGGTCTTGGTTCCGGCTGTTGCCCGCGCATCGCTGTTGCGGTTCATGGTCCTTCTTCCCGTGTGGGTCTGTGGTACATCCGTGAACCTTGCTAGATACCTCTGCGAAGGTATATTTTCTTGTTGCACCGTCCGTCACGACATTCCCGATCTTAATACGAGGGGGAGGCCATGGACCAGTTACGTGAACGGCCGGCCAGGGGCCCGGGCGCATCGGGCACAACAGATGCGGCTGCCTGTCTGAAATTTCTCCAACCCGTCTCGCGGCAGCTGGTCCACCGGGCCGCGGTCGCGGAGGTCTTCATCACGGACGCCCTGCCCGTCGGCGAGGACAGGTTCATGGTGGGGGCCCAGTGGCCTCGTGACCATGCGCTCTACTCTCCCGATGCCCAGGGCCTGTCCGACCCGTTGCTGCTGACCGAGACCGTGCGCCAGGCCCTGGTCTACCTCGCGCACGAGCACTACGGAATTCCGGCGGGCTACCGCTTCATCGGCAGCGACACCCACTTCGAGATCACGGGCCACGAGGCCCTCATGGTCGGCGACGCCCCGCTGCAGGTCACCCTGGACGCCCGCTGGTCGTGGGTGGCGAACAGGTCGCCCCGTCGCTTCGGCATGCAGGTGGACGCGGTGGTGTCGGTGGCCGGGCGCGAGTGCGCCCGGACCGCGCTGCGCGTCTGGGCCCTCGACGAGGGGCTGTACCGGCGGCTGCGCTGGCGGGGGGCGCAGGGGCAGGACAGTGATGCGGCCGGCCGCGTCGGCCACTGTGCGGCGGCCCGTCTGCCGGCGGGCGACGTGGGCCGCTTGCGGGCCAAGGACAGCGTGCTCGGCCGCACCGAGGCGGGAGAGTGGCAGCTGCTGATCGACCTCCACCACGCCGTGCTCTTCGATCACCCCGGGGACCACATTCCGCTGATGGTCACGCTGGAGGGCGCCCGCCAGCTGGGTCACCACCTGATCCACCGCCGCGGTATCGCTCCCGCGGGCGCGGTCCTGCGCTCCGTGCGGATGGACTGCCCGGCCTTCGCCGACCTTGACGAGCCGGTGCGGCTCGGCGCGGACCTGCGGTCGCCCGCGACCGCCTCGGACGCCACGCTGCTGCACGTGACGGCCGTTCAGCGCGAAGAGGTCGTCGCCGAGGTCACCATGGAGTGGCTGCCGCGCGGCCTTACCTGCCGCACCGCACTCGACGGCCAGCCACCCGTCACCCACGTGAACAAGCCCGCCGGTCAATACATCTAGGGCGAGTCCGCACAGCCGCGTCCGGTCGGCGACGCCCGGTATGCACGCCTGTTGCGGCGCCGGGCTCGTCCGGGCATGCCCACGACGAGGACGACACCGCCTTGCGGGCGCGCCTCGGACGTCGCCGGCCCCGCCCCGCGGCGGACGACGCGAGGTGGCGGACACGCCGTAGCGGTGGCCACCGGCCCGTCGGCCGGTGACCACCGCTGTACCGGCCCGCGGTGACCGCCCACACCTACGCTGCCCGCACCTCATGAGCGGTGCGTCCCGCACCGGCCGGCGCCCGCGTGCGCAGCGGCGCCGGCCACAGCGGCGCCAAGCCGCACTCACGCCCAACCAGCCACGACACGCCACCGCTGAGGTCCTTCCGTGCGGCGGCGTGCACCGACGCGCGGGCGCGCAGGGAACGTTTCTGCCGACCCGGCATCCGCACCTGCGAGGAGACCAGTAGCCGAATGATGCTGCATCAGACCGATCTCCAAGAAGAGCAGAGGCCCGGCCCGCCGCTTCCGGGGAGGCCGGGCGGCACGCTCGCCGAGGACGCCGTGCTGCACGCCGCCCGAACGGCGGGGCGCGGCGCCAGGGAGGCGGACCGGGACCGGCGGCTGGCGCCCGAGGCCGTGGCCGCCCTCCGGGAGGCGGGCTTCGCACGCCACTTCGTGCCCCGCCGGTGGGGCGGCTGCGAAGGCGGCTTCGCCGACCTGATCAGCGCCACCGCGCTGGTCGCCGAAGGGTGCGCCTCGGCCGCCTGGTGCGGCATGCTCTGGGCCGCGCACGGGCGGTACGCCGCCAGGCTGCCCGAGGAGGCGCAGCGGGAGCTGTGGGAGAAGGGCCCCGACACGCTGATCGCCGCGGCCCTGGCTCCCCCTGCCGGAACGGCCCGCCCGGTACCGGGCGGCTGGCTGATCGACGGCCGGTGGGACTGCGTCAGCGGCGTGGACTCCTGCGACTGGGTCCTGCTCGCCGCCCCGGCCGACTACACCGCGTCCCCGGCCGGGGACGGCGCATCCCCGGTCGGCGGCACCGCGCCCCCTGCCCGTGGTACCCCCGCCGTGGTGGCACGGCCCGCGGTGTGGGTGCTGGCGGTGCCGCGCTCCGAGGTGGTCGTGCGCGACACCTGGCACAGCACCGGCCTGCGCGGCACCGGCAGCAACTCCGTCGACGCCCGCGCGGTGTTTGTGCCCGGTCGGCGTGCCCGCCCGCTGGCCGACGTGCTGTGCGCCAAGGCCGAGCCCGGGGCCACGCCGGCCCGCCAGGCGTCAGGACTGCAGGCCGGCGGCGCGATGTTCTGCGCGCCGGCGCTCGGCGCGGCTCGACTGGCGCTGAGTTCCTGGACCTGTTGGGCCAGGACCGCGCCCGCCGGGCGCCCGGCGGCCCTGGACGACATGGCCGTCCGGCGGACGCTGGCGCGCTCCGCCGCCGAGATCGACGCCGTGGCCCTGCTGCTGGACCGGGCCGCCGCCGGCGCCGACGCGGAGCCCACCTCGCCGGGCGTCGAGGCGGTCAACCGGCGCGACGCCGCGGTGGCGGCCGAGGTGCTGGTGGAGGCCGTCCAGCGGCTGTTCAGGACGGGCGGCGCGCACGTCCGGGACGACACCGGCGAGGTCCAGCGGGCCTGGCGCGACGTTCACACGGTCGCGTCGCACGGCGCGCTGCGGCCGGACGCCGCGGCCGGCGCGTACGCCGCCTGGAGCGGGAGCCGGCGGCCGGTGCCGCGGGAGACGCGGTGAGCCGGTCGGCCGGCCTGGTGTTCAGCGACGTAGACGAGACGCTCATCGCGGTGAAGTCGGTGTTCGACTTCCTCGACTACTACTTCCGCCGCACCCGCGGAGCGCCGGGCGCCCGCCACGCGGCGGATGTGCGGCGGGAGTTGGCCCGTCACACCTTTGCCGGCGCTTCCCGGGAGGCCGTGAGCCACCTGTACTACCGGGCCTGGGCGGGCGAGCCGGCCGCCCGGGTCGCGGAGCTGGCCGGGGCCTGGTACCGCGAGCGGTCGGCGGCTGCCGGCTTCTACCTCGCCTCCACGCGCCGGGCGCTGGAACTGCACCGCGAGGCGGGGTACACGCTGGTCCTGGTGTCCGGATCCTTCTCCGCGGTGCTGGCGCCCATCGGCGCCGAGGTGGGTGCGAGTTGCCTGCTGTGCACGGTGCCCGAGGTCCGGGACGGGGTGCTGACCGGTGAGCTCGTGGGCGGCCCCTGCATCGGAGAGGCGAAGCGCGCGGCGGTCCGCGACATGCTGCGGCGCCGGCCGGCCGTGGACCCGGCGCAGTGCTACGCGTACGGGGACCACGTCTCGGACCTGCCGATGCTGACGGAGGTGGGGAACCCGGTCGTCGTCGGCGGATCGCCGGAACTGCGGGCACGGCTGCCGCGGGCGCGGGTGCTGCACCCGCAGGCCGTGGACGACGTCCCCGCCCTCCTGGGCCCCACGCGGGAGCAGTGCGGGGAGGAGGCCCGCGGGGCCGGTGCCTGACCGGCCCTGCGAGCGGGTGCGCGTCCCCGGCGCGAGCCCGCTCCCCCGGCGCGGCGGGGGAGGGGCGCCGTCCGCACCGGTGAGGAGGCGGGCGCACCTTGGCTCCGCGTGCGGGTTTGTGACGCCGGTCAGTCCGGCGTCGGCGCGGACACGGTCGCCCACAGGTCGTCGAACCGCCGCGCCGCGTCGGCGTCGTCGACGGGCACGGGATGAGGGATCCCGAAGAAGACCGACATCAGCAGGCGGGCCACGGCCTGCGGGGGCAGTCCGCCCGAGCCCCCGTCACCGGCCTGCGTCTGCGCGACGGCACGGGCCAGCGGCAGGCAGATCCGCTCCACCAGCCCGTGGTCGCTCCGGTCCAGACAGGGGACCTCCACGGCGAGCCGCAACGCGGACCGGGCCCGCGCGTCCTGGCGCAGGTGCCGGGTGAGGCCGAGGACGGTCTCGCGCAGCGTGTCGACCGCCGCCGGTCTCGGCCGGCCGGCCCCCGCCGCACGCAGGCTCAGCTCGGCCCCGGCCTCCTCGATCAGCGCCGCCGCCAGCTCCTCCTTGGAGGAGAAGTGACCGTACAGCGCGCCCTTGGTCATGCCGGTGCGCTTGACCACACCGAGCAGCGTCGTGCCCATGTAGCCGTGCGCGGCGAACTCCTCAGCCGCCGCGTCGAGCACCTGCTCTCGTGTACGCACCGCACGTTCCTGAACCATGCCGAGCCTCCGCCCCGATAAAAACCTTTGAAAAGGTATCTTTTACGGTAGCGACGCGCCGCCGAACGCATCGACGTGATCATATCCAGGTGTCACTGAGCGTGCGGCGATATCCGGCCGTGCTCCGGGCGGGCCCGCCCGGAGCACGGCCGGGGCGGGCGCGAAGCAGTCCGGCGTCGGCCGCCGCCCCGGGCGACAGTGCCCTGGCCGGGCCCGGCGGCGGACTCCTGGGCGGCGGACTCCCGCGGGAGCACGCGCACCGCGGCGGCTCCCACGGCGCCGTCCCGTCCGCCCCGGAAAGCAACGCACCGTCACTTCCCGGGGCGGACGGGTCCTACGGGATCAGGCCCAGGTGCCGCAGGTCCGCCACGTACTTCTCGATCAACGGCCGGGACAGGTGCGGGATGTCCCGCTCGGCACCGATGCCGGCGGTGCGCACCGCCGCGCGGAACCGCTCGGCGGGCAGTGCCGACGTCGTGCGGGGGACGAGCGGCTCCCGCCAGGCGGCTATCAGCGGCAGCAGGGAGTACGGGCGCTGCGCCTGCGGCAGCGTCTGCAGGGCGGCCTCGAACTGCTCGTGCCACTGCCGGTGGCCGCCGACCCGGCGGACGGTGATCCCGCTGTCGGCCAGCCAGTCGACCACGGTGTCCAGCGAGACACCGTCGTCGTGCGGGTTGACCACGTTGAACGTCCGGAACCCGGCGGTGCGGAAGCCCGGGGCGGCCATCGCGGCGGCGACGAAGTCCCCCGGCAGTCCGTCGTAGTGCGCCCGCGGTCGCCGGCCGTCCTGCGCGCCGCTGTAGAACGACTCGGGCGCGATCCCCGTGGCGATCAGGCTCAGCAGCAGGCGGGTGAAGGTGTCCGGCACGTTGAGCTGCCCGGCGTACCGGGCGTGCGCCAGGATCATGCCGGAGCGGAACACGGTCACCGGCAGCCCGCACAGGTCGTGGGCCTCGCGCAGCAGCACCTCGCCGGCCCACTTGCTGGTGGCGTAGCCGCCCGCGTGGCTGTCGTCGATCGCATGCTCCGGGCTGCCGGCCCTGATGTCGCTGTCCTCGTCCGCCGTGGCCGCGCCGTGAGCGGCCAGGGCCACGGTGGACACGTACACGACCGGCTTCAGCCGGGTGGTCAGGGCGGCGCGGACGACCTCGGCGGTGCCGGTCACGTTGGGTTCGAACAGCTGCCGGTACGGCAGCACGTGGTTGACCAGCGCCGCCGGGTGCACGATGAGGTCCACCGTGGCGGTCAGCTGCTGCCAGTCCTGCTCGCCCAGGCCCAGCCGCGCCGCGCCGATGTCGCCGGCCAGCACACGCAGCGCGCCGCCGGCGGTCAGTTCGGCGAAGCGGCTCTTGAGCGCGGTGTCCCCGCTGTCCAGGGACTCCTCCAGACGCTGCCGGGCGGCGCTGTCGTCGGCGGCGCGCACCAGGCAGACCAGCGTGCCGCCCACCGGGGCCAGCCGCTGCAGCCACTCCAGGCACAGCAGTCGGCCGAGGTAGCCGTTGGCCCCGGTGAGCAGCACCGTGCGCGGCTCGCCGGCCGGCCGGGGCAGTGCCGTGCTCGCGGTGAGTGTCGCGGCGTCGATGAACTTGTCCAGAGTGAGGTCCCTGGCCCGTACCGAGGTGGCGTGCTCGCCGTGGACGGCGGCGAAGGTGGCCCGCTGCGCCGAGGCGGCGCCGCGCATCCGCTCCACGTGGCCGGCGATCTCGCCCAGGCTGTTGGCCGGTCCCAGGAGGACTCCGACCGAGACCTCGACGCCGAAGATCTCCCGCAGCAGGTTGGCGAAGGACAGCGCCGTCAGCGAGTCTCCGCCCAGCTCGGTGAAACGCCGCTCCGGGCCCGGTTCGACGTCGAGCCCTGCCAGCAGCGCCTGCGCGGCGCGGGCGACGGTCTCGGCCACCGGGCGGTCGCGGTCCTGCCACACCGCGCGCAGCTCCGCGGCCTGCCCCGCGGCGAGTTCGGCGTACCGCTGCTCGAGCCGTTCGCCGTACCGCTCCTTCAGCCGCGGGCGCAGCTGCTTGGTCGAGTCGGTCAGCAGGCCGTTGTCCTTGCTGAAGGGCACGGTCTCGACGATCAGGTCGCGCGGGACCTCGTACGGCGCCAGTCCGGCCTGCGCGGCGACGCGTCGCAGCGACCGGCCGACCGCCGCCTTCAACGCCGCCTCGTCGCCGGCCTGCGCGATCGCCTCCGGGGTCGGCACCACCACGGCGAGCAGGTACGCGCGGGAGCTGTTCCCGTACACGAAGACCTGCCGCACCAGCGGGCTGGCGACGAGCGCCGCCTCCACCTTGGACAGCGCGACGAACTCCCCCTGGGAGAGCTTGAGCACGTTCTTGCGCCGGTCCACGTAGGCCAGTTCGCCGGGCGCGGTCTCGGCCATGATGTCGCCGGTGCGGTAGTAGCCGTCCTGGTCGAACACCTCGGCGGTGTCGTCGGGACGCCGGTAGTAACCGGGGGTGATGAGGGCGGTCTTCACCAGCAGTTCGCCGCGCGGATGGGGAGAGTCGGCGGTGGAGTAGCCCAGTTCGGGTACGTCCACGAGCTTGTAGTCGAGCACCGGGGGGCTCTGCACGTGGTGGTCCAGCATGACCAGGCCGGTCTCGGTGGTGCCGTAGCTGTTCAGGAGCGGGACGTCGAGGGCGTCGCGGAGGAAGGCGGCCAGCTCCGGGGCGAGCGGGGCGGACCCGCAGGGGGCGTGGATGACGCGCCCGCCCAGCACGTGGTCGCGCAGGTGCGCGATCACCTCGGCGTGGTCGGCGTCGTGCAACTCGCCGCGTGCCGCGCGCTGGTTGAGCTGGGCGTGGTAGCTCTCGAAGAGCAGTTCGCAGACCCGCGGCACCATGGCGATCTCGGTCGGCCGGATCAGCGACAGGTCGTCCAGGAGGGTGGACAGGTCGCTGTCGGCCACGAAGTGCGCGGTGCCGCCGGTGGCCAGCGTCTTGATCACCAGCCTCCTGGCGACCAGGTGGCTCTGCGGCAGGAAGTTGGCGGTGATCAACGGGTACTGGTTGTCGGCCCCCGCGGGCGGGCGCCACATGAGGGAAACGGTCGACTCCGGGAACATCACGCCCTTGGGCGTGCCGGTGCTGCCCGACGTGTAGATGAGGGCCGACAGCGCGCCGTCGGCGCTGCTGTCCGGCGGCAGTCCGGGCACCGGCGGCAGCGAGCCCGCGCGGCCGACGACGTCGGACAGCAGCTCCAGCGTCATCGGGGCACCTGTCGTGTCCAGCAGCCGCTCGGCGGCCGCCAGCGCCTCCCGGTGTTCGGCGAGCTCGGGGTGGTGGTCGAAGACGAGGATCCGGTGGACGCGGCTCTCTCCGGCCAGCGCTTCGAGCACGGTCGCCAGCCGGTCGGTGCTCGTGGCGAAGACACGCGGGGCGGCCTCCGCCACCAGGTGGCGGATGTGATCGACCGAGGCGTTGGTGTGCAGGGGCACGGCGACCGCCCCGACCTGGCCGCACGCCAGATCGACCGTGGTGTAGTCGGTGCCGGCGAAGCCCAGGATCGCGACGAAGTCGCCTTCGCGCAGCGGGTGTCGCGGGTGGTGGTACCAGTCGGCGGCGACCGCGCCCAGCCGCGACCACAGCTCGCCGTACGACACGGTGTCGAACCGGGGCAGAAGCCGCACGGTGACGCGGCCGTCCACGCTGACGTACTGCCTGGCGCGCTCGCCGAGTGCGGGCCGGTCGGCGTACGCCGCAAGGGTCCGCCCGACGATCTCGGACAGGCGTGGCCCGCGTCCGGCGGTCTCCTCGAAGACGCCGGCCATCGGCATGCTGTCGGCGAGCTCCGGCTCGGCCCGGAACAACTCGGCAATACGCTGCTTCCGGCTTTTCCCCACGGAAGCGCGCGTGGTGATGCCTGGTGAATCATTACCCATGACCACGCCTTTCTGTGACCGCGAATTCTTTCCGGCACATGAGCCCGGCTGAAAGCCGAAGAAGACCATCACGGGCCGGGCCGGCGCATGGGAGCAGAGGGCTCCGGTGGCCAAGGCGCGGTCAGCTTAGCGTCGGAGAGAAATGTGCGCCAGATTGTCACGAGGTGGTGGGGTGGGGGTGGGGAATTGTGTCGGCGACTCGGTTCGCAATTGCTCCCGTACGGGTGCGCGCGGCGAATCCCGGGAAATCGCGCGCACCGCGTCCGGGTCCGTGTCCGGTGTCGTGCACGCGCGCCACCGCACCGCGGGCGGCCCGGGCCGCGCCGCCCGGCGGCCGTCGCACGACCCACCCCCCCGGAGGAGGCTGGCGGCGGCCCGGGGTCTCCGCCCGCCGGAACGGCCCCTGTCCGTCGGCGGTGGGGGGGGGGGGGGGGGGGGGGGGGGGGGTAGGGGGGGAGGGGGGGGGGGGGGGGGGGGGGGTCGCCGTGCGGCCCTCGCTCCATTTACAACCAAGGGGAGGTTTGGGAAAAAACAAGA
>NZ_JBVJCT010000002.1:535007-547105 GCF_055588305.1 Streptomyces sp. NPDC042002
TTCCTTCCCCCCCCCCCCCCCCCCCCCCCCCCCCCCCTCCCCCCCCCCCCGCTTCCCCCCCCCCCCCCCCCCCCCCCCCCCCCCCTCCCCCCCCCACCCCCTCCCCCCCCCCCCCCCCCCCCCCCCGCTCCGGGGAGGGGGTGTCGCGGAGCGCTGTGAAAGATACCTTGGCGAAGGTATTCTTGTGGTGGGTCCGTCGGAGTGCGCACAGACTCCGCGGCCCCGGACCGGCAGCGGCAGGTGTGGCTGAGGAGTGGTCGGACGTGGCAGACAGCGAAGCAGTGCTCCAACGACGGGATGCGCGCATTCACTCACCGGACCGCGTGGACGCCGAGGCGCGGTACGCCGGATCTGACGCCCCCGCGGAAACGGAATGGTTACCGATCGCGGACCTCGATCTGTCCCACTCGCCGCGCTCCGCGGGGGAGAACGGCGAGCACGTACGGGTCCTGGCGGAATCGCAGGCCGATCTCCCGCCCATCGTCGTGCAGCGCGGCACCAACCGGGTCGTCGACGGCTTGCACCGAGTCCGCGCGGCCCGGTTGCGAGGACAGGAGGCCATCCGGGCGCGCTGGTTCGACGGCGACGACGCGAGCGCCTTCGTCCTGGCGGTCCGGCTGAACGTACGGCACGGACTGCCGCTGTCGATGGCCGACCGAAAGGCGGCCGGCACCCGCATCCTGTGCGAGAAGGAGGGCTGGTCGAACCGAGCCATAGCGCAGGCCGTGGGGCTCTCGCCCAAGACGATCGCCGCCCTGCGCGAGGCGATCGGGCGGTCCGGCGGGCAGACCCGGCTCGGCAGGGACGGGCGCGTGCGGCCCGTCAGCACCGCCGCCGGGCGGGAGCGCGCCAAGGAGATGCTCCTGCGTGAACCCGCCTCCTCCCTGCGGGCGGTGAGCGCGGTGGCCGGCGTGTCTCCGGGCACCGTCCGCGACGTGCGCGACCAGCTCCACCGGGAGGTCCGGGCCGTGATCCCCGATCAGCGCCGCCGCTCGGCCGCGCGCCATGTGAAGACCGGGCGCCCGCAGGCCCCGTCCTCGGGGCAGGGCAAGCTCGACCGGTCCACCGCGCTGCTGCGCTCCCTGCGCACCGATCCCTCCCTGCGGTTCAACCAGTCCGGCCGCCTGCTGCTGAGCATCCTCGCGGTGGCCGCCATCGACCCGCAGGCGCAGGAAGGGCTCGTCCTCGACCTGCCCGACCACTGTCTCGACTTCGTCGCGGAACTGGCGCAGACGAGCGTGCAGGCATGGCAGGACCTTGCCGCGCGCGTGTCACAGCGCCGGGCGCAGCCGCCCGAGCAGAAGTAGCCCGCGTCAAACACTGAAAAGCGAGAAAAATGCGGGGCTTGACGGGCCGGTGAATTCCTTGGTTTGGTCGTTGAGGCAACACCGGAAACACCGCAGAAAAACTTCCGAGAAAGCGTGTCGAATGTGCACCGGACAATTGATCTGGTCATCTGGGTTTGGGACGGGGTGTTGATAAAATGACCGATGTATACGGCTGGACCGGAAAGGATCGTCGGGCTCAGCGATTTGTTCACTCGGCTTCCGGGACGACGTTCCTGGTTCCGCTCGACCACTCGCTGGCCGACGGCCCGGTGACGTCCGCTGCCGGATTCGCCAAACTCGTCGAGGACATGGCCGCCAACGAGGTGGACGGGATCATCGTCCACAAGGGGCGCGTGAGGTTCCTGCCGGCCGACGCGCTCGGGCGGATGGCACTGATCGTCCACCTCAACGGCAGCACACAGCACGCGCCGGACAAGGACGCGAAGATCCTGGTGGGCGCCGTGGAAGAGGCGGTCGCCTTGGGCGCCGACGGCGTCAGCGTGCACATCAACCTCGGGTCGGACACCGAGGCCACCCAGCTCACCGACCTCGGCGCGGTCGCCGGCCACTGCGCACGCTACGGCCTGCCGCTGCTCGCGATGGTCTATCCGCGCGGCCCCCGTATCACCGACCCGAGGGACCCGGTCCTGCTGGCACACGCCGCGAACGTCGCGGCCGACCTCGGCGCCGACATCGTGAAGCTGCCGTACACCGGATCGCCCCTGACGATGCGTGAGGTCGTCGCGGCCAGTCCGATCCCGGTCGTCACCGCCGGCGGCGGCGTCCTGGAGGACACCGGGACGTTCCTCGACCTCATCGACAGCACGATGGAGTCCGGTGTGCTCGGCGTCGCCGTCGGACGCAACGTCTTCCAGGCGGCGGACCCGGGCGGACTGGCCCGCTCGGTGGCCCGCCGGGTCCACGCCGGACCCCGCTCGCTCGACGACCTGGCCGTCCTGCGCCAGGAACTGTCCGAGGCGACCGTCTGACATGCACCCCCACCCGGCCGTCCTCACCAGACCGGCCACCCACCGCACATCGTGACGACCCGTCACCGACAGCCAGGCGCGACCACGACAGCAAGCCACCCACAATCAAAGGTGCGAACATGAAATCCGCATGGATCGACCTCCGCGGCACCGCCTCCGAACTCGCCACCGCCATCGTCGAGGAAAGCACCCACATCGGCGTCGAGACCGTGGTGCTGGACGACCCCGAACTGGCTGGCAAGGTCCCGCCGAACGTGCAGAAGGCCGCCGTGGTCACGGGGGAGACGCCCACCACCCTGATCGACCAGCTCGTCGACGTGGTCGACATCCTCATCGCCGACCACAGCATCGCCGAGAAGTTCGAGGGACTCCGCCCCGGCCTGCGCTCCGGTGTCCTGGTCAAGGTGCTGGACGAGCAGACCCTCGACCTCGCCTGCCGGATCGCCAACGAGGCGGACCTGACCCTCGTCGAGTTCCGCCAGGACCCCAGCAAGATCCCGCTGGAGATCCTGCTCGCAGCGGCCGACAAGGCCAAGGGCTCCATCGTCACCGTCGTCGAGGACGTCGAGGACGCGGCCACCACCCTCGGCGTGCTGGAGCGCGGCTCGGACGCGGTGCTCCTGGCCCCCAAGCGGGTCGGCGACGCCACCGAGCTGATGCAGGTCACCCGGGGCGAGGCCGCCTCCCTGGAGATGGAGGAGCTGGAGATCGTCCAGCTCACCCACCTCGGCCTGGGCGACCGCGTCTGCGTCGACACCTGCTCCCACCTGCGGCCCAACGAGGGCATCCTGGTCGGCTCGTACTCCACCGGCCTCGTCCTCGTCAGCAGCGAGACCCACCCGCTGCCGTACATGCCCACCCGCCCGTTCCGGGTGAACGCCGCAGCCCTGTCCTCGTACACCCTGACGCCCGGCAACCGCACCCAGTACCTGTCCGAGCTGCACTGCGGGTCGGAGATCCTGGCCGTCAGCACCGACGGCAGCGTGCGCACGGTGGTCGTGGGCCGGATCAAGATGGAGTCCCGCCCCATGCTGCGGATCGAGGCCCGCACCCGCAGCGGCCAGCTCGTGGACATGGTCGGTCAGGACGACTGGCACGTGCGGGCGCTCGGTCCCGGCGGCAGCGTGCACAACTTCACCGAGCTGCGGCCCGGCGACGTCATCCTCGGCCACACCATGACCGACCAGCGCCACGTCGGCTACGCGATCCGGGAGTTCCTCCACGAGCAGTGAAGCCCGCGCCGCTCAGGTGACCGCCTGCGGGATGCGGCGGTCACCCGCGGCGCTCGGGCCACGTCCTCCACGTCCCACGGATCTGAAGGAAGAGAGTGCGTGAGATGGCGCTCATAGTGCAGAAATACGGCGGAACGTCGGTCGCCACACCTGACAAGGTCATCGAAGCTGCACGGCAGATCCGGGCGGCGCGCGAGGACGGCAACCAGGTCGTCGTGGTCGTGTCCGCCATGGGCGGGGCCACCGACGAACTGCTGCGGATGGCGTCCGCGGTGACCGCCTACCCTGACGCACGCGAACTGGACGCCCTGCTGTGCACGGGCGAGGCCGCGTCCGCCGGACTGGTCTCGCTGGCGCTCAACCACCAGGGCGTCGCGAGCCGCTCGTTCAGTGGTCCCGAAGCGGGCATCCGCACCGACCACCGCCACGGCCGGGCCACGATCGTGGCGGTCGACCCGCGCAGACTGCGGGAGGAGCTCGCCCGCGGAGCCGTCCCCGTCGTCGCGGGCTTCCAGGGCGAGTCGATCGCCACCGGGGCCCGCACCACCCTGGGCCGCGGCGGCTCCGACACCACCGGGGTCGCCCTGGCCGCCGCGCTCAGCGCGGACCACTGCGAGATCGTCACCGACGTCGCCGGCGTCTACACGGCCGACCCCCGCACGGTCGACGGCGCCCGCCGGCACACCGCCCTGCTGTACGAGGAGATGGCCGAACTGGCCGTCAGCGGCGCGAAGGTGCTCGCCTCCGACTCGGTCGACTACGCGCGCTCCCACGGCGTCGACCTGAAGGTGCGCTCCAACAGCGCCGCGATCGGCCCGCAGACCTGGGTCGGCGACACCCGACGCGCCGCCGGGGCGGTGTCCGGGGAGTTCTGGACGCCCGCGGGCCGCCTCCGCCCGATCGCCGGGGTTGCCGGGCGCTCCGGCCTGGTCCGCTGCGTGCTGCGGCGGATCACCTCCGACCACGTCCTGCGCCTGCTCGGCGAACTGGTCGAGCGCGAGACCGAGGTCGAGCTGCGCCGCTACGGCAACCTCGGCACCGAGGACGCCGGCGACATCGCGCTCACGCTGCCCGAGAACAGCGTGGAGGAGATGCGGGAACTGCTGGCCGACACCGACCGGGGCATCCGTCTCGACGAGGCGCACTGGACGTCGAACCTGGCCCGGCTGTCCGTCGTCGGCCTGGGCATCGGCCGGCAGCCGTACGCACCGCTGCGGTTCCTGGAAGCGCTGCGCTCGGTCGGCGCCGCACGCACCGACCTCCACGTCACGTCCAACCGGCTCAGCGTGCTGACCGGTCGCAGCGACCTGGCCGCCGCCACCCAGTTCGTCCACGACACCTTCCTGTCCGAGCCGGTGACGCCCCTGGTGCAACCGGCGGACCCGGACCACGCCCGCGCCGCCTGGCCGCTGGCCACCGGGCAGGGGCAGCTCGACGTCGCGATGCCCGCCCTGGCCGCCGCCGAGTGACCCCGGCCCCCACACCACGAGGGAGAACACCGATGTCCGTCACCCCACTCGACCCCGGCCGTCCGGGCGGGCCGACACCGTGCCGCCTCGCCGGCGGGCCGGGGCCGGAGGGCCTTCGATGACCGCCACGCCGACCTTCGACCCCACCTCCGACGAGCAACTGGCCGACCCCTACCCCGTCTTCGCGCAGATGCGCGCGCAGTGCCCGGTGCTCCACGACTCAGGCCGGGACATCTGGATCCTCACTCGCCACGAGGACGTGGCGCGCGTCGTCCACGACCCCGAGACCTTCTCCTCCGAGAGCGCGGTACGGATCACCGCGGGGCCCGAGTCCGACGAGGTCAAGCAGGTCCTGGCCGAAGGCTGGGCGCTGACGCCGAACCTGACCGAGAGCGACGGCGAGGAGCACACCCGGCTGCGCGTGGCCGTCAACCGCGTCTTCACACCGCGGCGCGTGGCGGCGCTGGAACCCTTCGTCCTGGACACCGCCGAGGAGCTGATCGACCGCTTTGCCGCGGACGGCCGGGCCGACATCATCGAGGGTTACGCCTGGCCCCTGCCGCTGATCGTGATGGCACGGATCCTGGGCGTGCCGCCGAGGGACGTGCCGCGGCTGCGGCAGTGGAGCTCCAACTGGCTGAAGCTGTCCGTCGGCACCGGCGAGCCGGCCGAACGGGTCGAGTGGGCCCGCGACGTCGTCACCATGCAGCACTACGTGATGGGCCTGCTGGCCGACACCGACCGGGCCGGCGAGGACTCACTCGTCTCCTCGCTGGCGCAGTACGGTCTCGAGCACGGGCTCGACGACGTGGAACTGATGCGCATCGTGATGAACCTGATCATCGCCGGGCACGTCACGGTCACCCGCGCCATCGGCAACGGCCTGGTCACCCTGCTGGAAAACCCCGACCAGCTCGCGGCCCTGCGCGCGGGCGAGGAGTCCGCGGAAGCGATGGTCGAGGAGATCCTGCGCTTCGAGTCCCCGGTGCAGGGCCTGTTCCGCACGGTGACGCGCGAGACGGAACTCGGCGGCAGGCACCTCGTGCCGGGCGACCGCGTGATGGTCCACTGGGGCTCCGCCAACCGGGACGGGTGCGTCTTCGACAACCCGGACGAGTTCGCTCTCACCGGCCGGCCCCGCCGGCACCAGATGGCCTTCGGCCGCGGCGTCCACGCCTGCCTCGGTGCCTCCCTGGCACGACTGCAGCTGCGCGTCGCCATCCCGCTGCTCTTCGACCGGCTCCCCGGGCTGCGCCTGGGCCCCGCCGACTCCCGCACCCGCGAACGCCTCGTCATCGCGCGCGGATTCGAGGAACTGCACCTCCACTGGAACGTCCCACCCCTGCGAGAGGCCGCATCATGACCGCACCAGCGCTCGGCCCGCGAAGCGTCGGCCGGCCCGGGACCGTGTAGGCGACCGCCATGACCTACGACGTGATCGTGATCGGCGGCGGATCCGCCGGCTGCGTCCTCGCCAACCGGTTCAGTGCCGACCCGCGGCGCTCGGTCCTCCTCCTGGAGGCGGGTCCCGACTTCGCCACCACCGACGACACACCGTCGGACATCAAGGACGCGACCAACGCCCCGTACACCTACGACTGGGGCTACCGCTCCGTCCCGGACGCCTTCGGCAACGAGGTGCCCGTGCCGCGGGGCCGCGTCATCGGCGGCAGCTCGGCCGTCAACGTCTGCGTCGCGATGCGGGCCCGCCCCTCCGACCACGACGCGTGGGCCGCAGCGGCCGGTCCGGCTTGGGGCTACGCGCAGATGCTCCCCCTGTACCAACGGATGGAGCACTACCCGTACGGAGAGGAGAAGTACCACGGCCTGGGCGGCCCCTACCGCATGACGCTCAGCGCTCCGCAGGACCTGGGCCAGCACGCTGTCGCCGCTCAACGGGCAGGCGTGCGCCTCGGGCACGCGGAGGTCGCCGACTTCAACGCGCCCGGTGTGCCGGGATACGCCCGCACCCCGCTCAGCGCGGCCGACGGCATACGGCTGAGCACCGCCATCGGCTACCTCAACCCCGTGCGCGACCGGCCCAACCTTCAGGTGCGCGGCGACACACTGGTCGACCGGGTGCTGTTCAACGGCACCCGGGCCCGGGGGGTACGGCTGGACACCGGGGAGGAGATTCCCGCCCGGCACGTCGTCCTCAGCGCCGGCGCCTACAACTCGCCCGCCATCGCCCTGCGTTCGGGCATCGGCGATCGCGACGACCTGACGGCACTCGGTATCGACGTGGTGGCCGACCTGCCCGGGGTGGGACGCAACCTCACCGAGCACCCCGCCTACTGGAACGTCCACGCGGCCAAGCCGCCCCGGGCCGAGGCCCGCTCGGTGTTCGGCAGCGTCCTCAGCGTCGCCACCGGGCCGGACGAGCCCGACTTCGACGTGCAGATCCTGCCCTCGGCCGCCGTACCGGCCGGCAGTCTGCCCGAGCAGTTCGTGCCGCGGGCCGAGAACCACCCCACCGGCTGGGACATGGTCTTCTTCGTCTCCTGCGTCCAGCCCCGCTCCCGCGGGAGCGTACGGCTGGCGTCACGCGACCCCCGGGACGCGCCGACGATCGACCTCGGCCTGTACACCGCCGCCGACGACGCCGAGCGGGTCGCGGACGGAGTGCGTCTGGCCCGCCGCCTGGCCCGCACCCGCCCACTGGCCGACCTGCTGGCCGACGAGCGGGTACCGGGCCCGGACATCAGCGACCGGGAACTGGCCGACACCGTGCGCCGTGCGCCGGCGCACTACAACCACGGCAGCGCCACGATGCGCATGGGCCGGCCCGGCGACGCGAGCGCCGTGGTCGACACCGACGGCGCCGTGCGCGGCGTCGAGGGACTGACCGTCGCGGACGCCTCGGTGTTCCCGGCGATGCCCCGCGTGGCCACGAACGTCCCCGCCATCGTGGTCGCCGAGCGGATCGCCTCGGTGCTGTGCGAACGACTCGACCCGCGCACATGAGCCCCATCACCAACCCGAGCCGGACATGCCCGGCGCACTATCAGGAGGAACCCGTGTCCACGACCGTCGAAGACGTACAAGTCCTGCGCACCCGCTGGTCGTCCGAGAACGAGGCCGACCGCTTCACCGTGGACGACCCGGCGACGGGCCGACCCCTGACGGTCATCCAGGGGGCCGACGCCGAGCGGGTGGACGAGGCGGTCAGGACCGCCCACGAAGCCCACTACGCGTGGAAGGCCCGCACCCCGCGCGAGCGAGGCCGCTGGCTGTACAAGGTCGCCCAGGTCATCCGCGAGCACGCCGACGAGATCGCGGCCCTGGAGTCCAGCGACAACGGCAAGCCGTTCACCCAGGCACGCCAGTTCGACCTGGAAGGCGCGGTCACCATCTTCGAGATGTTCGCCGGCATGTGCGAGGCGATGCCCGGCCAGGTCCGCGACGCGGGCAGCATGCTCGACGTCACGGTGCGCGAGCCGTTCGGCGTGGTGGGTGCGATCGTGCCGTTCAACTGGCCCCCGCTGCACACCGCGGGCAAGCTCGCCCCCGCCCTGGCGGCAGGCAACGCCGTGGTCATGAAGCCGCCGGAGCAGGCGCCCCTGTCGGTGCTGCGCATCGCCGAGCTGGTCCAGTCCGTGCTGCCGGACGACGTCGTGCACATCGTGCCCGGCGGCGGCGAGGTCGGCGCCCACCTGGCCGGCCACAAGCTGGTCGGCAAGATCTCCTTCACCGGCGCACCCACCACGGGCCGGGACGTGATCAGGACGGCCGCCGACAACCTGACGCCGACGCTGCTGGAACTCGGCGGCAAGAACGCCCTGATGATCTTCGACGACGCGGATGTCGACTCGGCACTGCGCTGGGCCGTCGAAGGCGGCTACTTCAACCAGGGCGAGGCGTGCACCGCCTCCTCCCGGGTCCTGGTCCACGCCGACCTGTACGACGAGGTCGCCCGCCGCCTCGCGTCCGCCGTCCGGCGGCTGAAGGTCGGCGCCGGCTCCGACGCGGCCACCCACGTCGGCCCGCTGGTCAGCCCCGCACAACGGCAGCGGGTGCTGGCCTACCTGGAGATCGGCGTCGGCGAGGGCGCGACCATCGCCGCGCAGGCACCCCTGCCCACCGACCCCGAGCTGGCCGACGGCTACTACGTGCCGCCGACCCTGTTCACCGACGTCACCCCCGACATGCGGATCGCGCAGGAGGAGATCTTCGGGCCTGTCGTGTGCCTGATCCCCTTCCGCGACGAGGCCGAGGCCGTCCGCATCGCCAACGGCACCGAGTTCGGTCTGGTCGCCGGCGTGTTCACCCGCGACTCCGAGCGTGCCCTGCGGGTCAGCCGCGAACTGCGGGCCGGCATCGTGTTCGTCAACCACTACAACCGCGCGTTCACCGGCACCCCGTTCGGCGGCGTGGGCGCCAGCGGGTACGGCCGTGAGCACGCCCTGGAGACCTTGCAGGAGTACAGCTTCAGCCGCAGCCTGCGCCTGCCCTCCGGCCGCGAGGAGATCCCCCGCTGGGCGCCGTCCCTCGACGTCGTCGACGAAGCCTGACCGGGATCCGGACATCCGCAAGGTGGTTGCCTGTGAGTACGACGATGCGCGCGGCGGTCTGCGTGGAGGCGGGCGCTCCCGAGGTCCTGCAGATCCGCGACCTGCCCGTACCCGAGGTCCGCGAGGGCTGGAGCCTCGTACGCGTGGAGGGTGCGGGCCTGAACCGCTCCGAACTGAGAACCCGTCAGGGACACTCCCCGAGCGTCTCCTTCCCTCGCGTGCTCGGCATCGAGTGCGTGGGTACCGTGGCCGACTCCACCGATCCCCGGCTGCCGGTCGGGACGACGGTCGCTGCGGTCATGGGAGAGATGGGCCGCCGGTTCGACGGCGGCTACGCGCAGTACGCGCTCCTGCCGAACGCCCTGCTGATGCCGGTGACCACCACCCTGCCGTGGGAGGTCCTGGCCGCGCTGCCCGAGACCTACCTGACCGCGCACGGCGCCCTGGACGCCCTGGGCATCCTGCCCGGCGGGGGACGGCTGCTGATCCGCGGCGGGACCTCCTCCGTGGGGTTGGCGGCGGCGCAGATCGCCGCCGCCCACGGCATCGAGACCGCCGCAAGCACCCGCAACAGGAGCAAAGCCGATGCACTGAAGGCGGCGGGCGTCGACCACGTCCTCCTGGACGACGGCCGGCCGCCGGCCGACGCCGTGCACGCGCTGTGGTCCGACGGACCGGACCACGTCCTGGACCTGGTGGGGACCCACACCGTGCCGGACTCGCTGCGGCTGGTGCGCCGCGGCGGGACGGTGTGCGTGGCGGGTTCGCTCAGCGGCTGGCTGATCCCCGGCTTCGAACCGATCGCCATGATCCCGACCGGGACCAGGCTCACCGCCTTTCACAGCGACACCCTCAAGGGCAGCAGCGGCCAGGGCCTGTTGCAGCGGATCGTCGACGCGGTCCAGGCGGGCGTCTACCGCCCCCACCTCGACCGCGTCTTCGCCCTGGACGACATCGTGACCGCCCACCGCCGCATGGAGACCGACCAGGCCACTGGCAAGACGGTCGTGCTGCCCTGGGCCGACGTCATCGGCGGGCTGACCGGCCGATGACGCACCACCGCGCGAGCAGAAACCACATCCCCAGCGGACCAGGAGCGCAGCCATGATGACCGAGTTCGTCGAGACCGCCGTCGTCGGAGGGGGCCAGCAAGGGTGCTCGGTCGCGGGCTCACTCGCCCGGCTCGGCTACCGGGCGGTGGTCTTCGAGCGGGGAGAGATCGGCCAGGCCTGGGCGAAGGAGCGCTGGGAGAGCCTGCGCGTCAACACGCCCAACCGGACCGTCACCTTCCCCGGCATGCCCTACGACGGCGACGACCCCGAGGGCTACATGCCCGCCCGTGAGGTCGCCTCGCGGCTGCGGCGCTACGTGGCCGAGGCGGGCATCGACGTGCGCGAGCACGCGCCCGTGCGGTCCGTCGAGTCACCCGTCGACGCCCCCGTGCACCCCGACGCACGCTTCCGGCTCCACCTGGAGAACGGCCAGAGCGTCGAAGCCCGCAACGTCGTCGCCGCGCTCGGCGGCTACTGCGCGCCGCGCCTGCCCGAACTCACCGCCCGGATCGACCCGTCGATCACCCAGCTGCACACCCGCTACTACCGCACCCCCCGCTCCCTGCCGCCCGGCGCGGTGCTCGTCGTCGGCTCGGGCAACAGCGGCCAGCAGATCGCCGAGGACCTGAGCGACGCCGGCCGGCAGGTGTACCTGGCCGTCGGCCGCCACAAGACCTCGCCGCGCCGCTACCGGGGCGCCCAGGTCCTGGACTGGCTGCAACTGCTGCCGCTGGAGGGCAACTTGGAGTCCGCGTCCGGCGGGCGCGGCAACTCTCCGGTCCTGCCCGGTGTGTCGGTGCTCACCGGCAAGGCCGGCGGCCGTGACCTCAACCTCGGTGTGCTGGCCCGCAAGGACGTCACTCTCGTCGGCACCGTCCGCGATGTGCAGGGCGGCGTCCTGCAGCTGGAGGACAACGTCCGCGCCATCGCGCGTACCGCGGCCCGCGCCGAGGTCGAACTCCTCACGGCGATCGACACCGCGATAGCGCGGCACGGCCTGGTCGTGCCCGAGCGCACCCCCGTAGCTCCTTTCGACGACTCGCTGTTCGCGGACTACGGGGACAAGCTGGACCTGGCCGCCCAGAACATCACGTCGATCGTCTGGGCCACGGGATTCGTGCCCGACTACCGCATCCTGCCTCCCGCCGCCCTGGACGGCAGCGGCATGCCGACGCACCGTGCGGGGGCCGGCACCCTGCCGGGGCTGTACTACGCGGGCCTGCCCGAGGGCGGTTCGGTGATGCCGCTGCTCATCGCCTCCACGCGGATCCAGGCCGAGCGCGTCGCGCGCGGCATCCAGCTCGACAACACGCTGCGCCACCGCTCGCCGGCGGCGCTCGGCCAACTCTGGAGCTGACAGGGCCGCCCCGGCAACCAGCACGGCACCGACAGCAGCGGGGGGGGGGGGGGGGGAGGGGGGGGGGGGGGGTGGGTGGGGGGGGGGGGGGGGGGGGGGGGGGGGGGGGGAAGCCGCACCACCAGAGAAACCCTGCGCATTCCATCGCCCCCCCCGCGGG
>NZ_JBVJCT010000002.1:547115-563471 GCF_055588305.1 Streptomyces sp. NPDC042002
CGGGCGCGTTCTGGGCTGCCCTCCACGGTATCCCGCCCGGCAAGCGACTCGTCCCCCCCCCCCCCCCCCCCCCCCCCCCCCCCCCCCCACCCCACCCCCCCCCCCCCCCCACCCCCCACACCCCCCCCCCCCACCCCCCCCCCCCCCCCCCCCCCCCCCCCCGCTGCTGTGCCGGCCGCGGGTCGGCGTCCCGGCCGTGCTGCGCTGCTGTCTCGCCCTGCCTTGTCGCTGGTGTGTCGTCCGCTGCCGCCCGGCCCCGCACGCCACCCCGTCGGCGACCGCGCCGGACGGGACCGGCGAACGGCGCCGGCCGGGACGCGATCCCGGCCGGCGCCGCGGTGGAACGGCCCCTGGTCATCAGGCCGATGACACGGGCACACCGCCGGGGCCGCCCCAGGTTCTCGCAGGGCGGCCCCGGCGGCGCGGGTACGTCAGGCCGGTCGTGGCACGACCTCCAGGCCCTGGGGCCCGTTGATGATGAAGGACTCCACGCGCGCGGGCTGCCGGCCGGGGTGCGCCAGGGCGAGCTCGGGCAGCCGGCTGAAGAGCGTGCTCAGGGCGACGTCCGCTTCGACGCGGGCGAGGTGCGCACCGAGGCAGAAGTGGGGCCCGTGACCGAAGGCGAGGTGTTCCTTGCTGGACCGTGTGGGGTCGAAGCGTTCGGGGCACTGCGGGTGCAGTTCCGGGTCGCGTCCGGCGGCCGCGAAGGCGACGGTGATCGCGTCGCCCTTGCGGATGACGACGCCTTCGCCCAGGTCGATGTCCTCCAGGGCGCAGCGCATCGGTATGTGCATGATCGGGCCCTCGATACGCAGCGTCTCCTCGATGACGTCCTTCCAGCCGATGGTCCCCTCGTGGATGCGGGTGAGGGTCTCGGGGTGGTCGAGCACGGCGTGGACAGCGCTGGTGATGAGGTTGACGGTGGTCTCGTAACCAGCGCCGATCATGAGGAACAGCGTGCCGAGCAGGACGTCCTGGGACAGCGGCTCCTGGCCGGGGTCGGAGGGCAGCAGCAGGTCGCTGGTCAGGTCGGCGGCCGGGTGCTCGCGTTTGTAGCACAGCAGTTCGTCGAGCCGCTCGTACAGGGTGTCGTTGGCGGCCAGTGCCTCCTCCGGGCCGAGGGAGGAGTTCAGCACCGCGTCGATCCCGGTGCCGATCTTGGTGCGCAGGTGGTCGGGAACGCCGAACAGGTCGCAGATGACGGTGAGGGTCAGGGGCAGGGCCAGGGCCTGGCGGATGTCGGCGACGGACCCCGGGGGCAGTGCGGCCAGGGCGTCGATCAGCCGGTCGGCGGTCGCCTGGACCTGCGGACGCATGTGTTCGACCTGGCGCGGTGAGAACGTGGGGGCGACGCGGCGCCGGGACGTGCGGTGCTCCTCACCGTAGAAGTTGAAGAAGCTCTGCTGCAGCGCGAGGGCGGCCAGCGGCCAGCCGTCGGGCATGTGGGCCAGGTCGGGCCAGTGCTGTCGTATGTCGCGCGAGACCCGCGGGTCGTTGGTCAACGACTGGATGACGCTGTGCCGGGTGACCGCCCAGGCGCGGACGGGTCCCGGAAGCTCCACCAGCACGGCGGGCGCCTCGCGCAGCGAGGTGGCTTCCGCGTGCATCGCACGGCCGGTGGGATCGAGGACGGGGCAACGGGTGACGGACGGGGCTGTCATGGGGACTTCCTGATTTCGGATCGGATGGGGAGGTGCGCCGGTTCCGCTCAGCTGCCGGCGGCGGCGGCGATGTCGGCGGGCGCGGCCATCGGCCGTGCGGCAGCGGTGGGTTGGGCGGTTGCAACGGCGGGGAGCTCGCGCAGGAACAGCGACGCGGTCAGGCCGATGACACCGGTCGCGGCCATGTACAGGGCGATGGATGTCCAGCTGTGGTACCTGCCGAGCAGGGAGGTGGCGATGAGGGGGCTGACGGCGCCGCCCAGCAGACCGCCCACGTTGTAGCTGATGGACATCCCGGAGTAGCGCAGCCCTGTGGGGAACAGCTGCGGGTAGAACGCGCCCTGCACGCCGTAGTTCGCGGCGAACCCGGCGAACAGCGCCAGGAAGCCGAGCGCCATCAGCGGCAGGGACCTGGTCTCCAGCAGCGGGAACCACGCGAAGGGGGCGGCCGTCATGACGACGATGCCGCCGACGAAGACCGCTTTGCGGCCTCGGCGGTCGCCGAGCCGGCCGAAGAGCGGCATGGCCACGATCAGGAAGACGCATGACCCGGCGAGCAGCGTCAGCATCTCCGACCGGCCCACATGGATGGTTGACGCGTACTTGAGCGAGAACACCGACCCGAGGTAGAAGACCAGGAACATCGGGAGCGCCGACAGTGACGCGCACAGGGTGAGCAGACCGTGCCGCCTCACGATCTCGAGCGCCGGTAGGGTCCTGACGGCGCCCGCGGACTTCATCTCCTCGAACTCGGGGGTCTCCGTGAGCCGCAGCCGCACGCGCAGCGCGAAGGCCACGAGCACCGCGCTGAACAGGAACGGCAGCCGCCACCCCCACGACAGCACCTGACGGTCCGGCAGGAGGGTGACGAGCAGCAGGACGCCGTTGGCCAGCAGCAGCCCCCAGGCGTTGCCGGTGCCGACGATGGCCGTGAGCAGGCCCCGCTTGTTGGGCCGGGCGTTCTCCAGCGCCATCAGGAATCCGCCGCTGGACTCCCCGCCGAGCGAGCATCCCTGGACGAAGCGGAGGACGGTCAGCAGGATCGGGGCGGCGACTCCGATCGTCCGGTAGGTGGGCAGCAGGCCGATCAGGACCGTTGCGCCGCCCATCACGGTGAGTGTGGTGATCAGCGTCGTCCTGCGACCCAGCCGGTCCCCGAGGTGCCCGAAGACGACGGCACCGAGCGGCCTGCCCACGAACGCGACCGCGAACGTCGACAGCGACAGCAGGGTTCCGGTGGTGGGGGCGAAGGAGGGGAAGAACAGGGTGCCGAAGTACAGGGACGAGAACGACCCGTAGATGAGGAACTCGTAGAACTCGATGCTGTTGCCGATGAGACTGCTCAGTACAGCTCTTCTGCGCTGCCCTTCGGATGTGAGGACGGGAATCATGGCGTCTCCAAGGCTCAATGGTCGACGGTGCCGGTGAGGTTGTGGGGCCGAGGGCCGGCCGAGCGGGCCGCGCCGTGAAACGCCAGCCCGCTCGCCCTGGCATGAAGTGCGTCTGATGCGCGGCACACGCCATCGCCTCGGCAGCCCCACCCGGTGAAAGGCGGGGAGCTAGCTGGGGAAGTCCTCCTCCCACCACTCCTGCGCCGAGCGGGTGAGCCGCTGCTCCTCGCGCCGGCGCAGCTCGGCCCGCTGTGTCTTGCCGGAGATGGTCTTGGGCAGCTCGGCGAACTCGATCCGGCGTATTCGCTTGTAGGGGGCGAGGTGCTCGCGGGCGTGCGCGAGGATCTGCCGCGCGGTCTGCGCCTCCGGCCGGTAGTCGGCGGCGAGTGCGACGTACGCCTTGGGTACGGCCAGGCGCAGCGGCTCGGGTGAGGGAACCACCGCAGCGTCGGCGACGGCCGCGTGCCGCAGCAGAACGCTCTCCAGTTCGAAGGGGGAGATGCGGTAGTCGGACGCCTTGAAGACGTCGTCGCCGCGTCCCAGATAGCGGAAGAGGCCCTCGGCGTCGCGGGTGGCGAAGTCGCCGGTGTGGTAGAAGCCGCCGTGCAAGGCGCGCGCGGTCGCCTCGGGATCGCCGAGGTAGCCGCTCATCAGGCCCAGGGGTCGGTTGGCCAGCGGCAGGCAGATCTCGCCCTCCGCGGAGCCGTCGGGGACGGGGACGTTGGTCTGCGGGTCCAGCAGGGCCACGTCGTAGCCCGGCAGCGCCCAGCCCAACGCCCCCTCCACGGCCGGCATCCCCGGCGGGGTGCCTATCTGGGCGGTCGTCTCGGTCTGCCCGTAGCCGTCCCGTACCGTGACGCCCCAGGCGTCACGGATGCGGTGCACGACCTCCGCGTTGAGCGGTTCCCCGGCGGCCACCGCCTCGCGCAACTGCATCGGCCAGCGGGTCAGGTCCTCCTGGATGAGGCTGCGCCACACGGTGGGCGGCGCGCAGAAGGAGGTCGCCCCGCAGAGCGACATCATCTTCAGCAGCGGACGGGCCGCGAACCGGGGCTGGTTGACGACCAGGACCGTCGCCTGCGCGTTCCAGGGGGCGAACAGACAGCTCCAGGCGTGTTTCGCCCACCCGGGCGAGGAGATGTTCAGGTGCACGTCACCGGGGCGCAGACCGAGCCAGTACATGGTCGACAGGTGACCGACCGGATAGCTCAGCCCGGTGTGCCCGACCATCTTGGGACGGGCCGTGGTGCCTGAGGTGAAGTAGATGAGCGACGGCTCCTCGGGCCGGGTCCGCACCGCCTCCCGCAGCGGTGCGGCGGCGTAGGCCCGCTGGTAGTCCTGCCAGCCCGCGACCCGGTCCCCGACGGCGACGCGCGTCCAACCGCCGCGCAGGCCGTCGATTTTGGGGGTGAGGTCGGACTGCGCGATGACGTGCCGCACCGCGCCGCGCTCCAGCCGTTCGGCCAGGTCCTCGGGGGTCAGTTGGACGGCCGCGGGGATGACCGCGGCGCCCAGCCGGAACGCGGCCAGCACGCACTCCCACAGCTCCACCCGGTTGCCGAGCATGAGCAGGACGCGGTCACCGCGCCGCACGCCGATCGACCGGAGCCATCCGGCGACCCGCCGGGATCGCTCGGCCAGTTCGGCGAAGCTCAGCGCCGTGTCGGCGAGGACCGCGCCCTGCCGGTCGAGGTCGACCACGCGCAGCGCTGTGGCGTCGTTGCCGTCGGAGATGACGTCGAACCAGTCCGGGACCCAGCCGAACGTCCCGCCGAGTGCGGGCCGGGGGAAGGCGCGGGCGCGCGGCAGGTCCCCGTAGGAGGACAGCAGGTGGTCACGGGCGCGTTGGAACGCGCCGGTCGCTGTACGCATGACGGCTACCTCCCGTTGAAGGTGGCGCGGCCGGGCCCGTCGGCGGCGAATCCCCGCATGCCGGTCAGCCGGTCCTCGGTGGCGAACAGGCCGGCGAACACCGACCGTTCGATGGCCAGCCCGGCGGCCAGGTCGGTCGCCAGACCCTGGTCCACGGCCGTCTTGGCGGCGTGCAGGGCCAGTGCGGGGCCCTTCTCGAATCGCCGCGCCCACCGCAGCGCGCTCTGCAGCACCTGGCCGGTCGGCACGACCTGGTCCACCAGGCCCAGCTCCAGGGCCTCGTCCGCACCGACCTGGCGGCCGGTGAAGATGAGCTCCTTGGCCTTGGCCGGACCGATCAGCCGCGGCAGCCGCTGGGTGCCGCCGGCTCCGGGAATGACGCCGAGCAGGACCTCGGGCAGCCCCAGGCGTGCCTCGCTTCCGCAGATGCGGGCGTCGGCGGTCAGCGCCAGCTCGCAACCGCCGCCGAGAGCGGGCCCGTTGATCGCGGCCACCACCGGTTTGGGGATGGCGGCCACCGCGTCGAAGGCGCCTTGGAGCACCGGCGCGTGCCGCACCATCTCGGTGTGCGTCATCGCGGCCATCTCCTTGATGTCGCCGCCGGCCGAGAAGGCCGTGGGCCCGCCGTGCAGGACCACCGCGCGGACCCGCTCGTCGGCCGCGGCCTGCTCGGCCGCGGCGCGCAGCGCGGACTGCGCTGCGCGGTCGAGCACGTTCAGCGGCGGCCGGTCCAGGCGCAGGATGCCCACCGCTCCGTCGAGGTCCAGCCACGCGGAGAGGTGTTCCACCGGGGGTGCGCTCGTCATGACCACAGCAGGCCTCCGTTCACTTCGAGGACGTGGCCGTTGACGTAGCTCGATTCGGGACCGGCCAGGAAGAGGGCCGCGTCGGCGGCCTCGTCGGCGCCACCGGGCCGGCCGAGCGCCAGCCGGGTCTTGTAGTGCGCCCAGATCTTGTCGTTCTCGGTGAGCTGCTGGCCCATGCCCTCGTCGAGGATGCCGGGGGCCAGGGAGTTGACCAGGATGCCGCGAGGGCCGAGCTCGATGGCGCTGACGCGGGTGAACATCTCCACCGCGGCCTTGGTGGCGCAGTATCCGGCGGCTCCGATGGCGACCCGGGTGGCCATGCTGGAGGAGACGTTGACGATCCGGGGTGCCTGGCTGCGTTCCAGGTAGGGAATCGCCGCCTGGGTGCACAGAAACACCCCGGTGAGGTTGGTGGCCACCATGTCCTGCCAGTCGGTGACCGGCAGCCGGTCCACCCGCCCGTCCCGGCTTACACCGGCGTTGGCGACCAGGATGTCCACGCCGCCGAAGCGCTCGGCGGTCTCGGCCATCAGCGCGGCGACCGAGTCGGGACTCGTGACGTCGACCGGGACGTACGCGCCGCGGCCGGGGGAGAGGTCGAGGACCTCCTTGATGTCGTACGGGTTGCGGGCCGCGCACACCACCTGCGCACCCTCGAGCAGGTAGCGTTCCGCGATCGCCCGGCCCAGTCCCCGGGAACCCCCGGTGATCACGGCCGTCTTTCCGGCGAGCCTCATCATGATCCTCCTTGCCTGACGTCGGGGACCGGGAGCACGGCGGAGCAGCCGGCCGTACCGATCACATCGAAGGGCGAGCCGCAGCCGCGGCAGTCGTAGGGCACCTTGCAGACCGCGCCGCCGAAGCGGCCGGCCCGTACGACGTCGTCGCCGGCGCAGTAGGGGCATCGGGGCGTGGTGCCCGCCACGCGGTAGCCGGCAGTGCGCAGGGCGTCGTGCCCGGCGGCGGTCACCGCGGCGGGCCGCCACGCGCCGCGCTCCCACACGATCTCGATCACGTGCCCCGGCGCGGCGTCGGTGAGCGCGGAGCGCACGCGCCGGGCGATCTCGCCGCGGGCGGGGCAGCTGAGCCGGGTGGGGGCGAGGTGGACCACGATCCGGCCGTCGGTCCGGGACACCGAGCGCACCACTCCGAGGTCGCCCAGGTTCACGTCGATCTCCGGATCGCGCACGTCGGCGACGACGCCGGTGAGCGGGTCGGGGGGCAGGGCCGCGGCGGCCGCAGGGGCGCTCACAGGAACACCTCCGGGGCGTAGTGCTCGCGGACGAGGCGGCCGCGCGCGAGGCAGTCGGCCAGGACACTGCCGCCCATTGCCGCGGCTCGCGGCACCGGCAGGTGCGGCAGGCGTGAGCCGGGGCCGCCGCTGTCGCCGACCCGCGCCATCAGACGCGCGTGCAGCGCATCCGTCAGGGCGTCGTGCGGGCCGGCGCCGAACAGGTCGCCGGCGCAGTGCGTCACGTCGGCGTAGGCCTGCGTGAACTCCTCACGTGTCTCGGGCCAGGTGACCAGCGCCCGAGCCCATCGCCGCCAGTGGTCCAGGTGGACCAGCTGCTCGTCGCGGATGGCGGAGATCGCGGGCTCGTCGTCGGCGCGCTCCTCGGCGAGCAGGCTGACGGCTGCGGAGATCACCAGCCCGCAGGCCACGGTGGACGGCCAGTCGCCGAGGCGGCCGATGACGCGGGAGACCTGCCACTGCTCCTGCGGACGTTCGAAGAAGTGGGCGTCGGCGGCGGCCTCGTCGAATCCGTGCAGCGACAGGACCGTCTCGGCGTGCGCCAGGGCCTCCTGCCCGATCGAGCCGACCGCCAGGGACTCCTCCAGGTCGATGTAGTCGACGATGCGTTCGCCCAGCCGGTTGCCCAGGACGAACAGGTCGTCGGCGAGTGCCAGCCACAGCCCGGTCCTGGCGCGGTCGGTGGTCTCGCGCCCGTCGTTGTCGTGCCGGGCCGCGAAGTCCTCGGAGTCCTCCGAGTGTTGCGGTAGGGCCGTGGCCGTCTGCGGGGCGGCGGTGTCCGGGGCGGCGGAGCGGTCGCGGCGGCGGGTGGTGGGGAAGCCGGGCTGGCGGTGCGGCATCCGGGTCTTGGCGGCGAGCAGGCCGCGGTCGTCGGCGCTGGAGACGATCAGGTCGGTGCGCCGGACCACCCAGAGCCGAAAGAGGTCGTCGCGGCGCCCGTAGGTCTCCTTGGCCAGGTGCCAGGCGGCGTCCCGGCGCGGCGCCACGAGGGAGCCGACGTGGTTGAGCGGCGAGCCGCTGCCGGTCTGCGCGAACACCTCGTAGACGTCGGTGTCGGTGGGAACGTGCGGCATCACGCCACCCCCCGCAGTGCGCGCCGGTATCGCGCGTTGCGCTCCAGGGCACCGCGCACCCAGTCCAGCCGGCTCTGTGACGCGGGGCCGCCGCCCGCGATGACCTTCTTCACCTCGGCCCAGTCGGGCATCGCGAACTCCCAGGCGCCCGAGGGCATCTGACGGGCCAGCGCGGGATCCACGTGCACGCCGAGCTTCTCGAAGACCGGGATGATCTTGCCGAGCCAGGCCTGGCGCAGCTCGTCGTTGCCGTCGGGCTTCAGGCCGATCTGGTGCATGCGATTGGAGTGCAGGGTCTCGGTGTCCGGCGGACCGAGGTAGGCCAGCACCCGCGGCAGCCACATCTCGAACCCCTCCTGCACGCGGCGCCGCTGGTCGGCGTCTCCGTGCGTCAGCACCTCGTGGGTCATGTCCAGGGCGTGCTGGTAGTGGAAGGACTCCTCGCGTTCGATCTTGCGCAGTGCCCGGCCGTACGGCAGGTAGACGCCCTTCATCAGCGACCGGAACTGGAAGATCGCCGCCGAGTTCATCAGGAGCAGCCCCGGGCCGAACTCCTCCCAGGACGCGAAGGAGTAGTGGAAGATGTTGTGCACCTTCGAGCGGCCCTCCAGGTAGTCCACCAGGATCCGCTCGCGTGGCATGCCCAGGTCCTCGGCGACCCGTGCGGCCACGTGCCCGTGGCCCACCTCGTCCTGGACCTTGGCCATCAGCATCTGCCGCCTGGTGCAACTGGGCGCGCGGTCCAGCCACTCGGCGAACGGCAGCACGCCCACGAGCTCGTTGAGCGCCTGGACGGTGGCGAACCGCCGTGCGCCCTCGCGTACCTCGTCGGGCATCGGGTCCCACAGTTCGTAGCGGCGGAGTTCCGCCGCTGTCGCTGTCGGCATGTCTGGTTCCTTTCGCAGCGCTTGCATGGTTTGCAGCGGTGTCGCGGGGGAGGGCTCAGTACCAGCGGACGACCACGGCGCCGGCGGTCATGCCGCCGCCCACTCCGGCCAGCACCAGGTGCTCGCCCCGCCGGAACGGCCGCCGTTCGTTCTCCGCGCGCAGGGTGAGCGGGATGGAGGCCGTGGCGGTGTTGCCGAACCGCGGTGCCGTCAGCGGCACCCGGCCGGGGTCGACGCCGAGTTCACGCGTGCACGCTTCCACCAGGCGGGTGTTGGCCTGGTGCAGGATGAAACGGTCCACGTCCTCCAGCCGGACCCCGGCCGAGTCGAGCGCCTCGCCGACCACCTTGGGCAGCACGCCGAGCGCGTACTCGCGCACCTCGCGGCCCCGCATGCGGAACTGGTGCTCGCCGGCCTCCCGGCTGCGGGCGTCCAGCGGCGTGCGGGTGCCGCCGGCGGGCACCTCGACCAGTTCGCGGTGTTCGCCGTGGGTGACCAGCCGCCAGCTCAGCACGCCGTACCCGTCGGGCACCGGACCGAGCAGCACCGCGCCGGCCCCGTCGCCGAAGAGGCTGACGGTGCGTCGGTCGGAGCGGTTCATCAGCGAGGAGTAGATGTCGGTGCCGACCACCAGGGCGTGGTCGCCGCCCTCACCGGCCAGCCGCGCCGACAGCATCGAGTCGGCGACCGCCAGCGCGTAGAGGAAGCCGGAGCACACCGCGTTGACGTCGAACGCCGGGATGTCGGACAGGCCGAGCTTGTCCTGCAGGATCGCCCCGGTGGAGGGCTGCGGCTGGTCGGGCGTCGACGTGGCCACGATCATCACACCGAGCCGGGCCGCCGCATCCGGCAGCGCGCCCAGCGCCTCGCGCGCGGCGTGCAGCGCCAGGTCGGAGGTGACGGTGCCGGGCTCCCGGTACCTGCGCTCCAGGATGCCGGTCCGCTCGACGATCCAGTTCTCCTGCGCGCCGGTCCACTCGGCGACCTGCGTGTTGTCTATGACCAGCGGCGGCACGTGCCCGCCGAGGCCGAGGAATCCGAAGCCCATCACACATCCCTCGCCGAAGTGTGTTCCTGCGGTACCTGGACGACGGCGCAGGCCCAGGTCCAGGCCGCCCCACCGCTGATCACCAAAGCGACGTCGCCCGGCTGGAGCGGCACCCGGTCCCGCATGTCGGCCAGGTTCGCGAGGAAGTCCCCGCACCCCAGGTGGCCGGTGGCGGCGCCGAACCGCAGGGCCTCGGCCTTGAGCAGCTCGTTGATCACCGGGCCGTAGATGGAGTCCAGCAGGCTCGCCCCGAGCCGCGGCAGCGCGATGTACTTGATCCGCGGATCGTCGGGCTGCAGGCCCGCGTCGTGCAGGCTGTCCGCGATCACCTTGCGGATATTGCGGCTGGCGACGGTCTCGAACTTCTTCTTGCCGTACTCCGCCAGATAGGACTTCTTGGGAGTGCGCAGGTCGATGAAGCCGTCGTGCCACATGGGCGCCGGGCTGAAGTCGTTGCCGTGCCGCATCATCAGCTCGAACTGGGCGTCGGTCACGCTGGCCAGCGACAGGAGGGCGTAGTCGTCGGGCTCCGCGCCGCCGCGGTGCACCAGCGCCGCGGTCCCCGCGTCACCGAAGCCGAGGCCGTAGTCGGAGGTCCAGCGGTCCATACCGGGAGGACAGAAACGGTCGCCCGTCGTGACGAGCACGGCACCGAGCCCGGCGTCGGTGTCCAGGTGCATCGCGGCCAGCTGGAGGGCCAGCGCGCCCGCGTTGCAGCCCTGCTGGACGCCGTACGGCGTCGCGTGGCCGGCGCCCACCGCGTTCGCCACGTAGTGCGGCGGCGACCACATGTCATGGCCCTGGTGGTAGATCCAGGTGTGCAGGACCAGGCCCACATCGGACGGGTTCCAGCCCGCCCGGCTTATCGCGGCCCGGCCGGCCTCCGCCGCCATCTCGGGAGCGGACAAAGTGACCGAGACCGGCAGCTGGCTGACGCCGAGCCGCTCCGCGTCCGAGCCGGTCAGCTTCCCCGCCGCCACGGCGTCCTCGACGTTCTCGCGGTCCGGTGGAAACCACGAGGTCACGGTCTTGATCCGCAGATCGTTTCCGAATTTCATTCAGGCTCCTTCGAAAGCTCGGGATCCGTAGGGAGTGCGGGTCTGCGGCCGACGAGCGGGGGCCGGGTGAGTGCTCGGCAGTTCGTCCGGCCGGGGAAGAGGGGCACGCCGTACCAGGCGCAGTGCGGTACACGGGCCGTCCACCAACGGGGGAGCGGGCACTGGAGCACCGGGCCACCAGTGGTTTCCCGCCCAGAATCGCATACCTTCGCAGAGGTATGTAACTGCGGCAGGGCGCGGTGTCCGTGAGCGACCACCGGGCCGCGCCGAGCCCGCGGGCACTGCCTGCGCCGCCTTGCGTCGCGGGCGTCGCAGGAGAGGGGCGGCCTCTGTGCAAGTGAGGACCGTCCTCACTTGCACAAGGGCGCCGGGCGCCGGGGGAGCGGGGGTGCGCCGTACGCCGGGGAGCAGGGGGCGGCGGCCGCCGGAGCCGTCCGCGGCGCGCCGCCGTCACCGCACCCCGGGGCCGCTGCGCCTCGCGCGCTTCGGCGCGGTCCGCGTGATCGTCGAGGGGTGCCGGCCGCGTCGTACCGCAGTCGCGGTGACGGAGTCTCAACTGCGCGGCACCTGTGTGAAGTTGGCCGATCCCGTCGCCGTCCCAGATTTACATACCTTTGCGAAGGGATTATTCTTTCCCGTGGATCCCGCCCCGGGCGGCCACCGCCCCGCTCACCCCGAAGGAAGAAGCCACACCATGGCCACCTCAGACCACCGATCGCCACGGTGGGCCGGGTACACACTCGCCCTGCTGGCGTTCACCCAGTTCATCGTCACCATCGACTACAACATCGTCTACGTGGCGCTGCCGGACATCGGCAGCCAGCTCGGCTTCTCCGCGCAGTCGCTGCAGTGGGTCGTCAGCGCCTACGCGGTCGCGCTCGGCGGACTGCTGTTGTTCGGAGGCCGTGCGGCCGACCGGATCGGCCCGCGGCGCATGCTGGTCACCGGTCTGGTCATCTACGCGTTCTCCTCCCTCGCCGGCGGACTCGCGGACAACGCCGGGCTCCTGGTGGCCGCTCGCGCCGTCCAGGGCGTGGGCGGCGCGCTGCTGACGCCGGCGACACTGATGCTCGTCTTCACCACGTTCGCCCCGGGCTCCGAGCGCAACCGGGCCACGTCCGTCTGGGGCGCCATGGGCAGCGCGGGCCTGGCCGCGGGCTCGCTCCTCGGCGGCGTGCTGACCAGCACCTTCGGCTGGAGCTGGGTCTTCTTCGTCAACGTCCCGCTCGCGCTGGTCACGGCGTTCGCCGCCACCCGGATCCTGCCGCCCGACCGCCCGCTCGGCACCGGCCGCAGCTTCGACGCCGTCGGGGCCGTGGTCGCCACCATCGGTTCGACGCTACTGGTGTTCGGCCTGGTCAGCGGTCCGGCCAAGGGCTGGGGATCGATCGAGGGCGTCGGCGCCCTGGCGGTCGGCGCGCTGCTGCTGGCGGTCTTCGTGCTGATCGAGAAGCGCTCCGCCGACCCGCTGGTGCCGCTGAAGCTGTTCGGCCTGCGGGGCCTGACCGTCGCCATGCTGGCGATGATCGTCTTCCAGGCCTCCCTGGGCGGTACGTACTACCTGCTCACCACCTACCTGCAGACGGCGCTCAACTACGGTCCGCTCGCCGCCGGCATCGCGTTCCTGCCGCCGACCGTGGTCTGCATGGCGGTATCGATGAAGCTCAACGCCCGGGTGCTGGGCCGGCTCGGGGTCCGTACGACGCTCTTCCTCGGCACGGTCGGTACCGCCTTAGGGCTGGCCGCGGTCATCGCCGGCATGTCCACGCACGGCTCCTACTGGACGCTGCTGCCGGGTATCGCGATCTGGGGCGCCGGCGGCGGCTTCGCCTTCCCGTCGCTCTTCGTCGCGGTGGCGTCCGCAGGGGCCGAACCGGCCCAGCAAGGGGTCGCCTCGGCACTCGCCTCCACGTGCCGTCAGATCGGCGGCGCCCTCGGCCTCGCGGCCCTGGTCGCGGTGGCGAACTCCCACGCCGGCCACAACCCCGGCCCCCACGCGCTGGTCGGCGGGCTCCGGACGGCAGGGTGGGTCGCCGCCGCGGGAACGCTCGCCGGTGCCTTCATCGGGCTCGGCCTGAAGAAGGAGCCCCGGCCTGCCCCCGCGCCTGACACCCCGGTGTCGACGGCGGAGGTCACCGAGGCTGCCACACAGGCGGGCTGACGCCGCCTCAGCAGAACGCGGGGTCCGGGCTCCCGCGCCCAGCAGGTACGGGAGCCCGGAACCGGGACGCCGTCGTTCGCACGACGCGGATGATCCTGGGCGAGGTCCGGGCCTGCGGCCGGCCGCGCGGGGCCCTCGACGCGGCCGTCGCACGGTCGGCGAGCAGGCCGGCGACCGCCATCACACCGGTACGGCACCGGCACGGGCGGCGCCGGACGGCGTCCCGGACCCGGCCGCCGTCCGCACGGGCAGCAACGATGCTCTCGTGCCGAAGGTCCGGGGCACCGTGCGCCTCTGCCCGCGGCACGCAAGCCCCGTGCGCTGCGGCAGGCCGGGTCCCGGCCCATATATCCACCCCGGCCCGGCCGGTCGCCGGCACCGCGGCGGCAACCGACGGCCAAGACACCGACAGCGATCCGCTCGACCGCCCCCGCGGCACGATCCCCTGTCCCGCGCGGTCGCGGCCGCGCACGGCGTCCTGCGGCGCCGCGATCTGTGACATCAAGGATTGACAGGAGCTTTCCGATGCTTGTCCAGACCAGCCTGCCCGCCGAGGCCGAGCCCGAGGTGCCTCCCGCGAAGAAGGTCCGCCGTCTGGACCGGGTGATCATCCGCTTCGCGGGGGACTCCGGGGACGGCATGCAGCTGACGGGCGATCGCTTCACGTCGCAGACCGCGTCGTTCGGCAACGACCTGTCCACGCTGCCGAACTTCCCCGCGGAGATCCGGGCGCCGGCAGGCACGCTGCCGGGCGTGTCCTCCTTCCAGCTGCACTTCGCCGACCACGACATCCTCACGCCGGGCGACGCGCCCAACGTCCTGGTCGCGATGAACCCGGCCGCCCTGAAGGCGAACCTGCCGGACATGCCGCGCGGCGCGGAGATCATCGTCAACACCGACGAGTTCACCCAGCGCGCGCTGGCCAAGGTCGGATATCAGGTGAGCCCGCTCGAGGACGGCTCACTGGACGGCTACAGCGTGCACCCGGTACCGCTGGGGACGCTGACGGTGGAGGCGCTGAAGGAGTTCGGGCTGTCCCGCAAGGACGCAGACCGGTCGAAGAACATGTTCGCGCTGGGCCTGTTGTCGTGGATGTACCACCGGCCGACCGAGGGCACCGAGAAGTTCCTGCGGACCAAGTTCGCCAAGAAGCCCGACATCGCGGCCGCCAACCTCGCCGCGTTCAGGGCGGGTTGGAACTTCGGCGAGACGACCGAGGACTTCGCCGTCTCCTACGAGGTCGCGCCGGCCTCGAAGGCCTTCCCGACCGGCACCTACCGCAACATCTCCGGGAACCTCGCCCTGTCGTACGGGCTGGTGGCGGCCGGCCGGCGGGCCGGTCTGCCGCTGTTCCTCGGCTCGTACCCCATCACCCCGGCCTCCGACATCCTGCACGAGCTGAGCCGGCACAAGAACTTCGGGGTGCGCACCTTCCAGGCCGAGGACGAGATCGCGGGCATCGGTGCCGCACTGGGCGCGGCCTTCGGCGGCTCGCTGGGCGTGACGACCACCTCCGGTCCCGGTGTGGCGCTGAAGTCGGAGACGATCGGGCTCGCCGTCTCCCTCGAACTGCCCCTGCTCGTCATCGACATCCAGCGTGGCGGCCCGTCGACCGGCCTGCCGACCAAGACCGAGCAGGCCGACCTGCTCCAGGCGATGTACGGGCGCAACGGCGAGGCTCCGGTGCCGGTGATCGCCCCGGCCACCCCGTCGGACTGCTTCACCGCCGCGCTGGACGCCGCCCGGATCGCACTGGCCTACCGCACCCCCGTCCTGCTGCTCTCCGACGGCTATCTCGCCAACGGCTCCGAGCCCTGGCGGATCCCGGCGACCGATGAACTGCCGGACCTGCGCGTGCAGTTCGCCTCCCGGCCGAACCACACCCTGGACGACGGCACCGAGGTCTTCTGGCCGTACAAGCGTGACGAGCACACCCTGGCACGGCCGTGGGCGGTCCCCGGCACCCCGGGTCTTGAACACCGTATCGGCGGCATCGAGAAACAGGACGGCACGGGCAACATCTCCTACGACCCCGCCAACCACGACTTCATGGTCCGCACCCGGCAGGCCAAGATCGACGGCATCGACGTCCCGGACATCGACGTCGACAACCCCGGCGCCGCTGACGGTGACGGGGCGAAGCTGCTGGTCCTGGGCTGGGGCTCCACCTACGGCCCGATCACCGCCGCCGTCCGCCGCGTCCGCGCCGCGGGCCAGAAGGTCGCGCAGGCCCACCTGCGCCACATCAACCCCTTCCCGGCCAACCTCGGCGAGATCCTCACCGCCTACGACAAGGTGATCATCCCCGAGATGAACCTGGGCCAGCTCGCCATGCTCATCCGCGCCAAGTACCTGGTCGACGCCCGCTCCTGCACGCAGGTCAACGGCATGCCGTTCAAGGCCGAGCGGCTCGCCCACGTCATCGAGGAGGCAATCCACCATGGCTGACACCGCTGCGCAGGCGCCGGTGACCGCCGCGCTTTCCCTGGTGCCGAAGTCCGACGGCAAGCAGTCCATGAAGGACTTCAAGTCCGATCAGGAGGTGCGCTGGTGCCCCGGTTGCGGTGACTACGCGATCCTGGCCGCCGTGCAGGGCTTCATGCCCGAACTCGGCCTGGCGAAGGAGAACGTC
The DNA here is from genome assembly GCF_055588305.1 of Streptomyces sp. NPDC042002. NCBI lineage: Bacteria > Bacillati > Actinomycetota > Actinomycetes > Kitasatosporales > Streptomycetaceae > Streptomyces > Streptomyces sp. NPDC042002. The sequence goes on from NZ_JBVJCT010000002.1 coordinate 562,957, forward strand.
GTCTTCGTCTCGGGCATCGGCTGCTCGTCCCGTTTCCCGTACTACATGAACACGTACGGGATGCACTCCATCCACGGCCGCGCCCCCGCCATCGCGACCGGACTCGCCTCCTCGCGCCGTGACCTGTCCGTGTGGGTCGTCACCGGTGACGGCGACGCCCTGTCCATCGGCGGCAACCACCTGATCCACGCCCTGCGCCGCAATGTGAACCTGAAGATCCTGCTCTTCAACAACCGTATCTACGGCCTGACGAAGGGCCAGTACTCCCCGACCTCCGAGGTCGGCAAGATCACCAAGTCGACGCCGATGGGTTCCCTGGACGCGCCCTTCAACCCGGTGTCGCTGGCGATCGGCGCGGAGGCGTCCTTCGTGGCCCGCACCGTGGACTCGGACCGCAAGCACCTCACCGACGTGCTGCGGCAGGCCGCCGCCCACCCCGGCACGGCGTTGGTGGAGATCTACCAGAACTGCAACATCTTCAACGACGGCGCCTTCGAGGTCCTCAAGGACAGGCA